>NZ_JBJEHW010000181.1:0-8996 GCF_051876455.1 Parafannyhessea sp. | reverse complement strand
CCAAGGCCGAGGGCGTGCACGTCGAGGTCGTCAACGACGACGCCGAGTAGCGCCAGGCATGAACTGAGTTTTCGCTTCGGGCGCGACGCGTGCTGACGCACGGTCGCGTCCGTTTTGATAGCGCGGGTAGGCGCCCGACGCCGCCCGTCCGAGGGGAATGGTTTGATGCTGCGCGTTGGCGACATCGTTGGTCTGAAGGTCTTCAAGAGCAAGACGACCCGCAAGGGCGAGGAGAAGCTCGTAAAGCTCGGCAAGGTGCACATGGCGGTCTTCTCGCCCGACGGGACGACGGTCGTGGGCTTTACCGTGAAGCGCCCGGACATCGCAGGCATGGTAAAGAGGCCGGACTTCTTCATGGCGCGCGACGCGTTTGGCACCGTGGAGAAGGGCCTCCTGCTCAAGGACGAGAAGGACGGCGTGGACGACCGCGCGCGCGAGCGGCTCGGGATCGACTGGGACGCCTGCATCATGTGGACGGGCATGGACGCAAAGACGAGCGACGGCCGCGAGCTGGGCTACGTCAACAACGCCATTTTCGACCCGAAGAACGGCGCGGTGCAGAAGTTCTGCGTGGGCGACGGCAGCGTGGCGCAGTCGCTGGTGGGCTCGCTCGAGATTCCCGTGAGCATGGTGCAGGGCTACCACAAGGGCTACATGATCGTCGACCCCGCGGCAGCGGACCTCAAGCTGAGCGGCGGAGCGGCCGCGGCCGCCGGCGAGGGCTACGCCAAGGCGAAGATCGCCGGCAAGAAGGCGGGCGAGAAGGCAGGCGCCGTAGCGGCGGACGCCATCGACAAGGGCTCGTTTGCGCTGGGCAAGGCGCTGGGCAAGGCAAAGCGCGCCATAGACGAGGCCAAGGCGGAAAACGAGGCCGAGCAGCAGCCCCAGGAGCAGCTTCCCGCAAGGGAGGCCCCCAACGTGCAGGTGAGCGCCCCCAAGCCCGCCGCGCGCATCGCGGGCGAGAAGGACGGCTCCGCCAAGCCCGAGCCCAAGACCTACGTGCCGGCCTCCCAGGCCGAGGGCGCCGCGGGCGCCGCAACCCAGACCAAGCCGGTGGCCAAGGCGGCGCCCAAGCCCGCGGCGAAGGGTTCTTCTCGCCCTGCGGCCAAGAAGAAGCCCGCCCCCAAGAGCGGCTCGGAGGAGGCCGCAAAGGCGGTCGGCCGCGAGCTGGGCAAGATGGGAAGCATGTTTGGCTCGTTCATCGACGAGTACAAGAAGGCAAGCAAGTAGGTAGCGTCGGGAACGCTGGCATTGCGTAGCTTGGTGCATGGCAAACTAAGGGTTCGTTCAGCTCGCTATAATGTGTGACGCACAATCGACACCAACACAAACGACAGCTGGAGAACCATGAAAACCGGCAGGTACCTCAACATCATCCCTCCCACCCCCCGCGAGCCCGCCCCGATGCTCTGCATCGTGGTGCCCTGCTACAACGAGGAGGAGGTCCTCCCGCAGTCGAGCGCCATCCTCGCGGAGACCCTGAGGGGCCTCGTCGAGAGGGGCAAGGCCTCCCAGGACAGCCGCATCGTCCTCGTGGACGACGGCTCCAAGGACTCGACGTGGGAGATCATCTCGGGCCTCCACGAGTCGGACCGCGTGTTCACGGGCATCAGGCTCGCCCACAACGAGGGGCACCAGCGGGCGCTCTACGCGGGGCTCATGGACGCCCTCGACCGCGGCTGCGACGCCTCGGTCTCGATCGACGCCGACCTCCAGGACGACGTGGGCGTCATCGAGGGGATGGTCGACAAGTACGCCTCCGGCGCCGAGATCGTTTACGGCGTGAGGGACAACCGCGACACCGACACGGGCTTCAAGCGCGACACGGCGCAGGCCTACTACAGGCTCATGCGGAGGCTCGGCACCGAGGTCGTGTACAACAGCGCCGACTTCCGCCTCATGGGCAGGCGCGCGCTCGTGGCGCTCTCGCAGTACCGCGAGGCGAACCTCTTCCTCCGCGGGATCGTGCCGACCCTGGGGTTCAGGACCGACAGGGTCTTCTACAGCCGCAGGGAGCGCATGGCGGGGGAGTCGAAGTACCCGCTCTCGAAGATGCTCGCGCTCGCCGTGGACGGCATCACGTCCTTCTCCATCGAGCCCATGCACGTGATGACCGTCGTCGGCATCGTGGCCATCCTCGTCGCGGTCGTCATGCTCATATACACCATCGCGAGCTGGGCCACCGGGCACGCCGTGGCCGGCTGGGGGAGCGTCATGGTGTCGATATGGCTGGTCGGCGGGCTCATCATCACCTCCCTGGGCGTCACGGGCGAGTACGTGGGCAAGGCCTACCTCGAGACGAAGGGGCGCCCGCGCTACGTAGTCGACGTCGAGCTGGATTAGGCCGCCATGGGAAACAACAGGCCCGCTGCTGGCAGGGTCGCCATTGGCCAACGCGTCGCTGGCGTTCTTGCGGCCATCGTCCTCGTGCTCTACCTCGGCATCCTCGCCTTGGACCTGATTCTTGACAGGAGGGTGCGTTACTGGGGGAGCGACTCCAACGTCCCGCTTGCGCCAAACTGGGTCCTGCTTCTGATTGCGGCAGGCATCGTGGCCGTCGTGCTTGCGGTCAGGCGGCGGAGGCGGCCGGAAGCCAAGCGTACGAGCGCGCAGCCGGACCATCCTGTTCTCGGTGACACGCTGCCGGCGCTGGTGGCGACGCTGGCACTTCTCTGCTATCAGGCCGCCTCGTTCAAGTACGCGGGCTTCTACTCGGGCTGGGACACCGGGGCCATAAGGGGGGCCGTTCTTCTCCCTTCCCCTCTGTCCCAAAGCCTTCCAAAGGATGCGGGACTGTACTTCTACTTCTCGACCTATCCCAACAACATCTTTCTTGTGATCGTGCTGAGGGCGGAGGAGGTCATCCGTCGGACCCTGTTCCCCTGGATTGCCATCCGGGCGTTCCTCTCATACGTCTCCATCGTGCTCGTGTCCGCGTCGTTCTTCATGTTCACGCGCATCTCTGGGAGGCTTCTGTCGCACGGCTCGTTTTCCGGGGTCACCGACGCCGTCTTCTTTGTGCTGGTGGGGATGTCCCCCTGGTACATGATTCCCTACTCTGACACGTACTCCCTGTTCCTCTGCACCCTCATGCTCTGGGTCGTCGTCTGCGCCAAGCCCTCGCTGCCGGCGTCCGTTGCGCTCGGGGCGCTTGGGGGCGTTGCCTACAACGTAAAGCCAACCTGCATCTTCGTTGTCCTTGCGGCCATCGTGGCCTGGCTGCTGGTGGACCTGCGCAAGGAAACCGTGACGACCGTCCTCAAGAGGGTGGCCGCCGTCATCGCCTCCCTGGCGCTCGCGCTCTGCCTGGTCTCCCTGGCGATTGGGAGCCTTGGGATCTCTTGGAACGAGGACGCGAGGTTCGGCATGTCGCACTTCGCGATGATGGGGCTCAACGATAAGACCGATGGCGTGTTCTCGCAGGATGACGTCAATGCGAGCATAGCGGAGCCCAACGTGGACGCGCGCAGGCAGATGAACCTGAGGGTGATAGGGGAGCGCATCTCCTCCTATGGCCCGGTCGGCCTCCTGAAGCATGAGTGCAAGAAGACCCTCGTCAGCTTCAACGACGGCACGTTTGCCTGGACGGCCGAGGGCCACTTCTTCCTCATGCCACACCACGGCTCGTTTGGCGAGGGGACCAACTTCTTCCGGAGCTACATCTATCCGGAGGGGTACTACAAGGGTCCCAACTTCTACAACGTGTTCTGCACGGTCGAGCAGACGCTTTGGCTTGTCTGCCTCGCCGGAATCCCGCTCTGCCTTCTGGCGAGAAGAACGGGGCAATCCAGTGGACGTCACTCCGCAAGGGGGAACGGTGACGATGCCTCGTGGGCCATCATCATCTTCACGCTCGGGGCGATGGCGCTCTTCCTCATGGTCTTCGAGGCTCGGTCGCGCTACCTGTACCTCTATGCGGGATACTTCGTCCTCCTCGGGATGCATGGGTTCCAGGCGCTCGCCGCGCGCTTCGGCGACAGATAGATGGCGGAGCGGCGCGACCTACAGGAGGCCGCGCCACTCTTCTCGTCCGTACCTTTGTCTTGCGTTGCGGCTAGTATCCCAGCGCCTGCAACACGAACATGATGATCGTGAAGAACGTCACCGCGATGATGGTGAACCAGGTGAGGCCGTTCCACAGCTTTCCGTTGGCGTGGCGGTGCATGATGTGGCGGTCCGCCGCGATGAGCACCATGCAGACGAGCAGCACGGGTAGCATCACGCCGTTGATGACCTGCGAGACCATCATGATGCCAAACAGGTCCACGTTGGGGATGAGGATGATCACCGCGGACAGGATCGTGATGCCCGTGATGATGCCACGGTAGACGGGCGCCTCGCGCCAGGTGCGGTCCGCGCCGCGCTCCCAGCCAAACGCCTCGCACACGGCGCTGGCCGTGATGCCCGGGAGCACGCAGGCCGCCAGGAACGACGCGCCCACGAGGCCAACGGCAAACAGGACCGACGCGTACTTGCCCGCGAGCGGCACCAGCGCCTTGGCTGCGTCCGCGGCGGAGTTGATCGAGATGCCGGCAGGGTGGAGCACCGCGCCGGTGGTGAGGATGATGAACCAGGTCACGATCTCGGCCGCGATGGCGCCGGAGACGTTGTCCGCACGCTGGCCGGGGATGTCGGACGCGTCGAGGTTCTTCTCGACCACGCTGCTCGACACCATGAAGATCATGTAGGGCGAGATCGTGGTGCCGATGTTGGCCACCAGGAGCGAGACGTAGTGCGGGTCGTTGGAGAACTGCGGCACGACCGTGTCGTGCAGGGCCTGGCCCCAGTTGGGGCCCGCCATGAAGCCGGACACGATGTAGGTAAGGAACACGCAGCTCAGGCCCAGGAGGATCTTCTCGATCCGGTGGTACGAGCCGCTCATGGCGAGCATCCACGTCACGAGCGCGCTCACGGGCACGCTCACCTGCAGAGGAACGCCAAACAGCTGCATGCCGGACGCGATGCCCGCAAACTCGGACAGCGTGACCGTGAAGTTGGAGATGATGAGCGAGAGCATGGCCAGCGCGGAGACGCGCACGCCAAAGCGCTCGCGGATGAGGGACGCAAAGCCCTTGCCCGTGGCGCAGCCCATGCGCGCGGCGGTCTCCTGCACCACGATGAGCAGCAGGCACATGATGGGAACGGTCCACAGCATGCCGAAGCCGTACGTGGCGCCCGTGGTGGAGTACGTTGCGATGCCGCCGGCGTCGTTGCCGGCAAAGGCCGTCAGGAGGCCCGGTCCCATGGCCGCGAGGATGGCCGCGAGTTGCGTCTTGCTCTTGGCGTCCATCTTCTTGTCCTGCTTGTCGGTCTTGCCGACGCGGGTCTTGCCCGCCGTCTTGGCCGCCACGCTAGACCATCCATCCGCTGACGAGGACGATGCAGACAACCGTAAAGACCACGAGCGCGACCGCCATCGCGATTATGGAAAGCGTCGTGCCCGAGGTCTCCAGGTTCTTCTCGTCACGCTTGCGCAGGACGTGCAGGTAGATGGGCATGGTCACAAACGACACCATCACGCTCGCGACGGCCGCCTCGATGCTCGTCTTGGCCACGTTGAGCGCGGCGATGGAGTTGCCCAGAGCCGCGCTCGCGATGCCGCCCGCGACCAGGCCCACCAGGATGGAGAACAGCGCGCCCATCCCGATGCCCTTGAGCACGAAGCCCAGGGTGGAGGGGGAGTCCTCGTCGTCGGGGTCGTACTCGAGGAAGGCGTTCTTGGCGTAGTTGGCGGCGTCGTTGCCCGCGATGACCGCCACAGGGAGCGCAAGCGAAAGCAGCAGCGCCGGCATGGCACCCAGGTCGGGCGAGAAGAGCGTGGACAGCACGGCCGTGCCCAGCATCCAGAAGAAGAACCATGCTTCGTTGCGCATGAGCCAGATGACGCTCTCGAGGTTGTGGTTGCCCTCGGAGTCGGAGGTAGTGGCGCCCGCGATCTGCAGGTCCTCCGCGTGCTCGTCCTCCAGGACGTCGAGCGCGTCGTCGACCGTGACGATGCCCAGCAGCTTCTTGTTGTCGTCCACGACGGGCAGCGCCAGCAGGTTGTACTTCGCGATGTCCTCGGCCGCGTCCTCCTGGTCCTCGTCCGGGCTGGCCGTGACCAGGTCCTCGTCGATCGCGAGGTCGGAAAGCTTGTCGCCGGGGTCGGCGGTCACCAGGGCCTGCATCGTCACGAGGCCGCTCAGGCGACCCTCCTCGTCCTCCAGGTAGAGGTAGTGGACCGTCTCGAAGTCGTCGGGTAGGCTGCGCAGCTTGTCCACCGCGTCCGTGGCCGTGGCGTCCTCGGGGAGCGAGACCACCTCGGACGTCATGATTCGGCCTGCCGTGTCCTCGCGGTAGCCCAGCAGCTGCCTGATCGCCTTCTGTTCCTTCACGCCCATAAGGCGCAGGAGCTTCTCGGCCTTGTCGTAGTCCAGCTCGCTCACGAGCTCGGCGGCGTCGTCGGGGTCCATCTCGGACAGCATGCGCGACGCGTCCTTCTCCTCCATGTCGCCCATGATCTCGGCGGCCATCGCGTCGTCATCGAACTCGGCCATGGTCTCGCTTGCCTGCTCGTCATCAAGCTGGGCAAACACCTGGCCGCGCAGGCGCGGGTCGAGCCGCTCCAGGATGTCCGCGATGTCCGCGGGGTGCATGTCGTCGAGCGTCTTGTGAGAGACGGAGAGCTTCACGTTGGAGAGGTCCCTGTCCAGCAGGTCCATGTAGTTCCACGCGATGATCTTCTCGGGGATGGGGCGGCCGAGCGCGCGAGAGATCTTGAGCACGATGCGCTCGAGCCTGGGCGAGAGCGAGCGCAGCAGGCCGCGCACGCCCACCTCGGCGCCAAGCAGGCGCAGCTGGGAGGAGCTTGTGTCGCTCAGCTTCAGGTCGTTGACGCGGACGACGCGCATGCCGCGCGTGTCGACGATCTGCTTGTTAAGCAGGTCGCGCGCGATGAGCACCTCGTCGGGCTGCAGGTACGAGAAGCGGATGTCGGTTGCGACTACCTTGAGGCGCACCTCGTCGTCGTCAAACGAGTCGACGTACTTGCGCCAGGAAATCATGAGCGGCGTCTTGCCAGGGCCCTCGATCGCGAGGGCGGTCACGCGCGGGAACACCTCGCCCGTGGCGATGCCGAGGTCGTTGACCTTGCCGATCCTCTCACCATCGAGGTCGACGACGGGCTTGCCCAGCATCTGGGACAGATAGATCATGCGAACTCCTTAGTTGGTGCCGGTTCAGGCATCGCACAGTGCCCGAACGTGCTTTCAGAACACCCCAAGCGCGACCAACCAGGACGCACTGGGGTCATCGACTGTACGGTCGAGGTTTCATCAATGACCCTTCTCCTAGCCAACAAAACCGCCCGCATGCCATGCGGGCCATAAAACCTTAGGTATTGTACACGCCGACCCTCACGTTTCGACCAGCTGGCTGCAAGCGCAATGTAAGCCGCACAACCTCTGCGAATGTCTGGCGGTCGGGTTGCGGCGCCGTATTACATAAAAGGCAGGGGAGAAGAACGGTCCGCGTGGGCCGTCCTTCTCCCCTGGGAAGCAGTGCTATGTGGCTTGGCGCGCCTAGAACTTGACCTGCGGCGCCTGGCGCACGGAGGCGTCGGTGACCTCGAAGCCCTGGCGGGTCTTGAACTTGGAGCCCGCGACCACGTTGCCGGGGAAGGTCTCGATCGCGTTGTTGTACTCGAGCACGCAGTCGTTGAAGCTCTGGCGCGCGTACGAGATCTTGTTCTCCGTATCGGAGAGCTCGCTCTGGAGCTGCTGGAAGTTGGCGTTCGCCTTGAGGTCGGGGTAGGACTCCGCCACCGCGAAGAGCGACTTGAGCGTGCCGGAGAGCACGTTGGAGGCCTGCATCTTGTCCTCGGGCGTGGTGGCGTTGGCGACGGCCGAGCGCGCCTGCGTCACGGCAGAGAGCGTCTTGGACTCGTGCGAGGCATAGCCCTTCACGGTCTCGACCAGGTTGGGGATGAGGTCGTTCCTGCGCTGGAGCTGCGCGTCGATGGTCTGCCAGGCGTTGTCGCAGCGGTTGTCCTTCTGGACGATGCCGTTGTAGATGGATATGAACCAGATGGCGAGGACTACGACTATCGCGATGATGACGATGGCGAGCATGTCTTTCCTTCCGTAGGGAGCCTGACCGTGAGCTGAGTATACCCGCTGGGCGAAATGCCGAACCACCTCGCGCCCCGCGTTGCTAGCATGGCGCCAACATGCCTGCGTAAGACAACCGAAAGGGGAAGCGGAATGGACGACTTCGAGCTGTACCTGGACACGGCGGACATCGACGCCATCAAGGACCTGGACGGCCTGCTCAACGTGCAGGGCGTCACGACCAACCCCAGCATCCTGGCAAAGTCCGGCAAGGACCCACTCGAGGCGCTCGGGCAGATAATCGACTACTTCCGCCCGGACCAGAAGGTCTTTGCGCAGGTGGTCTCGACCGATTATGACGGAATCATGGAGGAGGCGCGCTTCATCGCGGGCCTGCGCCCACAGAACATGTACGTGAAGATCCCCGTCACGCACAACGGCCTCAGGGCGATCAAGGCGCTCGAGGCGGAGGGCGTCCACTGCCTGGCGACCTCCATCTACAGCGCGGACGCCGGCTTCATGGCGGCGCACAACGGCGCGGAGTACCTGGCTCCCTACGTCAACCGCATGTGCAACTACGGCGGTGGCCTGCGCGACGTGTGCGACCTGGTCGACATGCTCGCGATGCAGAACTCCGGCACGAAGGTCCTGGGAGCCTCGTTCAAGAACACCGACCAGGTGCACGAGCTCATCGCGGCTGGCATCCAGGCGGTCACCGTGCCCGTCGACGTCGCCTACAACCTGATTGGCCACCCCGGCGCCCAGATTGCGGTGGACGAGTTCACGGCAAACTGGAAGAAGGCCTACGGCCGCACGACGCTCCGTCCGTAGCTCAGTTATATATTTGACCGTATCCAATAATGGACGGGGGTACCGCACCGCATCGCGCGGGCGGCGCCCCCGTCTTTC
>NZ_JBJEHW010000180.1:0-8997 GCF_051876455.1 Parafannyhessea sp. | reverse complement strand
TAGATACACACAATCCAGTCTACCCCAGCGCCGCGCGGGGCATTCCGCGCATCCCGCGCGCGACACGGGCGAGAAACCCGTGGCGTACGGGCCGCGGCGGGGGCCGGGGGTGCGCCCGCGCGCTGGTGGCGCGGCTTGGCGGGGCTTCGGCCAGCGGTGGCGGGCGGCCCGTGGACGGTCGTGCTAACGTGGTGCGTGCGGCGCGACGGTGCCGCGGGCAGACGGACGGCGAGCGCGAGAGCGAGGCGATGGCATGGCGGACAGGCAGGAGTCCCCGCAGAAGTACGAGCATCCCACCATGGACGACGCACTCGCCACGCTCGGGCGCCACTTTGGCTATGCCAGCTTCCGGCCCGGCCAGGCCGAGGTGATCGAGGCGCTGCTTGCGGGCCATGACGCCCTTGCCGTCATGCCCACGGGCGCCGGCAAGTCCGTGTGCTACCAGGTGCCCGCCGCCATGCTCGAGGGGCTCACGATCGTGGTGTCCCCACTCATATCCCTCATGGGCGACCAGGTGCGCGGCCTCAAGGAGGCCGGCATCCGCGGCAGCTACCTCAACTCCACGCTCACGCCGCGCCAGCAGGAGGTGGTGATGGCCCGGGCCTCCCAGGGCTGGTACGACCTCATGTACGTGGCGCCGGAGCGTCTGGCCGACCCGCGCTTCCGCGCGTTTGCGGCGGGCGTGCGCGTGCCGCTGGTGGCCGTGGACGAGGCGCACTGCGTGAGCCAGTGGGGGCAGGACTTCCGTCCCGCCTACCGGGGGATAGCGGACTTCGTGGCCAGCCTGCCCAGCCGCCCGCCCGTGGTGGCGGCAACGGCCACGGCCACGCGCCGCGTGCGCGAGGACATCGTGCGGCTCATCGGCCTGCAGGACCCCGTGGTGCAGGTGACGGGATTTGACCGCCCAAACCTCTCGCTCTTCTCGTTCATGCTCACCCCCAAGGAGCGCCGCCGCTGGATGGTGGGCTACCTGCTCGCGCATCCGGACGACCCGGGCATCGTGTACGCGAGCACGCGCAAGCAGGTGGACGCGATCGCGCAGGAGCTGCTGGACGCGGGGGTGTCCGCCGCGTCGTACCATGCGGGGTACGACAACGCGGACCGCGCGGAGGCGCAGCGCCGCTTCGAGATGGACGACGTGCGCGTGATGGTCGCGACCAACGCGTTTGGCATGGGGATCGACAAGTCAAACGTGCGCTTCGTGATCAACTCGGGCCTGCCGCTGTCGCTCGAGGAGTACTACCAGGAGGCGGGCCGCGCCGGCCGCGACGGCGAGCCCGCGGAGTGCTACCTGCTGTGGAGCCGCGGCGACATCCGCACGTGCCGCTTCCTGCTCGACCGCGACGACGCCGCGCCGGACGTGCCCGAGGCGGACCGCGAGCGCCTCGCGCGGTCGCGCCGCACGCTGCTCAACCAGATGATCGACTACGCGGAGAGTGGCACCTGCCTGCGCCGCCGCATCCTGCGCTACTTTGGGCAGGACGTGTCGGGCGTGCCGGATGACTGCGGGTCCTGCTCCGTGTGCACGGGCGCCTCGGCCGACCGCTACCTGCGGCCCGCGCGCACGGGGGCCACGTTTGGCCGCGGTGCATACGCGTCCGCCGCGCTGGACGCCCGCGACGCCGCCCTGGAGGCAACGGACGGCGACGAGGAGCTCTTCCAGCGGCTGCGGGCGCTCCGCAAGCGCCTGGCGCACCAGATGGGCGTGCCGCCCTACGTGGTGTTTACGGACGCGACGCTGCGCGCGATGGTCCGCCGCCGCCCCCGCGACGCTGAGGCGCTGCTGCAGGTGCCGGGCGTGGGCCAGAAGCGCCTCGAGCGCTACGGCGACGCGTTCCTGGACGAGATAAACGGCAACTAGGGGCCGCGGCCGCCTGCCCTACAGGTGTCGGTCGAAGTGGCCCTTGCGCGCGAGGTTGCGCAGGTTGATGACGGTTCCCTGCATGCCGTGGGGGATGTAGTCCATGGACTCGAGGTCGTCGGGCAGGTAGTCGATCAGGCTGAGCGGCCTGGTCTGGACCACGCGGCCGTCCGCGTCAAGCTCGGGCTCGTGCGACGGGTCCGGCGTGGCCTCGATGGCGTAGACCGTGGCGCCCTGCGCGCTCAGGCGCTTCTCGTACCAGCTGACGGGGTCCTGCGGGCGCTCGGCGCGGGCGTCGGTGGACTCCCACAGCGTGCGGTAGCCCGCGAGCTCGAACTGCCCGCGCGAGAAGTTCCACAGCGGCAGGCTGTCCGTCTTGAACGTGACGACGCCGCCCGGCCTGAGCAGGCGGCGGTAGCTCACGAGCACGTCGGCGTGCGTGAGGCGCTCCCACGCCTCCTTCTTGCGGGGAAACGGCGTGGGGAAGTTGAGGATGACCTGGTCAAGCTCGCCGGGCTGGAAGTACCGCTCCAGCTTGCTCGCGACGCCGGGCGCAAAGACAACGTTGTCGAGCCCGGACTCCACGGCGTGCTGCGCGGCGTACGCGATGCAGATGGGCTCGCAGTCGATGCCGACAAAGAGCGTGTCGCGGTCGCGCGACGCCGCCTCCACCGTGGAGGCTCCCTTGCCGCAGCCCATGTCCAGCACGACGCGCCGGTAGCGGGCGTGCGGGTGCGCGGGGTCGATCGGGTGGCAGGCCTCCGCCCACGTGCCCGCGTAGTCCGCGGGGCTCGCCTCGATCGCGTCGGCATAGCGCTCGAGGCGCTCCTCGAGGACGAAGTTCTTGGGCAGTCTGGCGTGAAGCGCGTGCATGGGGGCCTTTCTGGACGGTGATGCCTGCGGGACTGACGCAATTTGCCGCTGCCGCCCCGCTCACGGATGCACATTGTATCGCTCGCGACGGCGCGGGCTGGGTTGCTGGGGCCTCCATTGAAAAAATCCGCCGAACTGGGTGTTTTGTGATTCAGATATTTATTGAAATAAGGCTTGATTGACGTCGAAGGTGCCTTGAAACACCCACATCGCGGTCAAGTTGGGGAAGAGATGCGGCATCTGGGCGTTTCGCAGTCGGTTGGGGGTGTTGGGCCGAGTCCAATACACCCAGATGATTGACATTTCTCAATGAGGGGCGAATCAACTCTGGCCAACTCGTCTTGGTACCTACGTTTGGGGCCCAGCGGGACAAAAGGGACCCGGAACGCCGCGTGGCGTCCCGGGTCCCTGGTCGGTTCGTTGGTGCAGGTGAGGCTTAGTCGTCCAGCGTGACGGTGAAGCCCTCCTCGTCCTGCTTCTCGAGCATCTTGCCCTTCTGGTCGACGGGCATCATCGAGATGTCGTCGTCGTAGACCTTCTTTCCAGTCGGGTGCTCCTCACGCCAGACCTTCTCGGCCACAGGTGCCCAGCTCTTGGCGTACGGCGTGGTGCGTGCGCACAGGTGGTCGACGCTCTCTGGCGTGACGTACTCCGTGGACTTGGCGTCCGCGGCGTGGACCATCTTGGGCAGGACCTCGGGGTTCTCGAGCATGGGGCAGGGGCGCAGCATGTTGTCGTTCCACGGCCAGTTGGAGCGGTACTGCTGGAAGAGCGGCTGCTTGAGGCACTCGAGCAGGCTCTGCTCCTTGATGTTGGCGTTGGAGTAGTGGATGAAGACGCAGGGCTCAACGTCGCCGCGGGCGGTGATGTGACAGAACACGCGACCGCCGGCGATGCAGCCGCCGACGAACTCGCCGTCGTTCTGGAAGTCCATGACCATGATGGGCTTGCCACCCTTGTAGTCGCGGACCTCGCGGATGCGCTTGATCATGTACTGGCGCTGCTCGAGCGTAGGCATGAGGTCGGCGTTGGCGCCCTCGCCCACGGGCATGTAGTGGAAGTACCAGGCCCAGAGGGCGCCCTTGTCGATCAGCATGTCGTAGTACTCGTCGGAGGTGACGGCCTCGACGTTGTTGCGCGTGTAGGCGGTGGAGACGCCGAAGGGCAGGCCGTTCTCCTTCATCAGGTCGAAGGCAGCCATGACCTTGTCGAAGCATCCATCGCCACGACGGCCGTCGTTGGCGTCCTTCGAGCCCTCGAGGGACACGGAGAACAGGATGTTGCCCAGGCGCTTGCAGTCATCGCAGACCTGCTGGTTGATCAGGGTGCCGTTGGTGAACAGGCTGAACAGCGAGTCGTGGTGCTTCTCGGCCAGCTTCACGACGTCCTTCCAGCGGACCATGGGCTCGCCGCCGGTCATGAAGAACCAGTGGCAGCCAAGGTCGTTGGCCTGCTGCACGAGGGAGTCCATCTCGTCGAACGTGAGGTTGAGCGACTTGGAGTAGTCGGCCGCCCAGCAGCCCACGCAGTGCATGTTGCAGGCGCTCGTGGGGTCGAAGATGATGATCCAGGGCACGTTGCACTGGTTCTTCTCGGCAGAGATCGTGGTCTCGCGCAGGCCGCGGAACGCAGCCTCGTAGGCGCCGTCGAGAAGGGCGGTCTTCAGGATGTGCGGATCGATGCGGCGGGCCATGTCGATGACCATGTTCTCCCACTTGGAGCCGGGGTAGAACGCGGAACGAAGGCTTGCGGCCATGTCAGGCGCGGTGCCGGAGAGCATCTTCTGGCCCATGTCGAGGAACTTCTCGATCGCGGCCTCGGGATGGTCGCCGCGCACGGCGTCGATTGCCTTGTCGAGGACGACGGAGAATGCCTTGCGCTCCGCCGCGTGTGCCAACTTGTTCTGCATGCGATTACACCAACCTCTCGAATCCGCGGCCTCGCATGCCTGGAGCCCAGGCGTGTCAGGTCACGCGTTCATCTGAGCGAGACGTACAGATGCGTCCCTCCCTGCATCACGTCTGAAGAATTTTAACCTTACGGCATGGTGGGGGCTACCTGATTTTTGAAACCGATTCAAATTGAAACCTGAGGAGGCTGTTTTGTCCAAAAACAAACAGTTGTATACGAAAACGTGCTAAAACCGCTACATGCAACTGACATCCCGGGAATTGCAATTGGGTTGGCGTCACCCGTGGCGCGCACGGCGCCTCTCGTACCGCACTTGGCGAGCCAGGGCGGCACGTTAGAGCAGCTGGTCGAGCGTCTGGCCGTAGGGCGGGAGGAACTCCGCCACAAAGTCGCGCACCTCGGGGTACTCCTCGGCCATGGCGTCGATCTTCTGCTGCGTGGAGTCCTTGGCGCGCGTGAACTCCGCGTTGCCGGCGTGCGCCTCGTCCACGCACTTGATGAGGGCGGAGATCTTGTCCGCTGCCTTTACCAGCGCGCGCAGGTACGCCTCGTCCTCGCTCACGTTGCCGTGCTCGTCCTCTGGGAAGAAGATCCGCCGGTAGGTGGGGGCGAGGTCGTCCGGCAGCTCGTCCAGCAGCTTGAGCTCCGCGCGGGCCTCGACGTCCTTGTACGCGCCCAGGATCTGACCGTTTGCGTACTTGACGGGCGTGGGCATGTCGCCGGTGATGATCTCGGACATGTCGTGGAAGAGCCCCACGAGCGCGGCCTTGTCCGCGTCGAGCGAGCGCCCGTAGCGCACGTTGGCGATGGTCGCGAGCGCGTGCGCGATGACGGCGACCTCGAGCGAGTGCTCCGAGAGGTTCTCCGGGTGGGTGCTCCTCATGAGCGCCCAGCGCTCGATGTACTTCATGCGCGACATGAGCGCGAAGAAGCTCGACTGCTCGCGCGCCGGCTGTCCCGCCTTCGAAACTTCCCGCTGGCTTGCGCCCTCGCAACCGCCCTGCTCTGCCATGAACCCCTCCTTGTGCGTTGCCTTGCACAACCTTGCACAAGTCTATCGCGCGGGGCGGACACGAATGGGGCGAACGCAAAGGGCCGGTCGGTCGCGCGGACCGGCCGGCCTGATGGTGCGGATGAGAAGGTCGTTCTTCTCGCCCTGACGCTCGCTCGGAACGGGGGCTGGTGCTACTCCTCGTCCTCGTCCATGTCCTGGAGCGTGGTCATGAGGGGCGGGATGACCTGCTTCTTGCGGCTGACGACGCCCGGCAGCGTGGCGATGCCGTCGACCGGCGTCACGTCGAACGTGCGAGCAACGATCTGGTCGGTGTTGGCGCCCCAGTAGAGCAGCTCGGTGGTCTGGGACTTCACGTCCGTGAACATGTAGAAGACCATCGGGATGTCGTTGGCGGCGGCGCCTTCCTTGAGGTACGGGCCAACCAGCGCCTCGGCGGCCTTGCGGCTGGCCTCGGTCATGAAGCTGCCCTGGCCCACGCCAAAGCGTGCGTGCCCGCGCGAGAAGACCTTGAAGTCCGAGTTGAAGACCTCCTCGGCGGTGCGGCCCGTGAGGTCGGCGCCGGCGTCGAACATGGCGTCCGCGTATGTGTCGATGTCCACGCCCGCGATCTGCGCCAGCTGCTGGCCGGCAAACTTGTCGCGCTCGGTGCAGGTGGGGGAGCGGAACGCCAGCGTGTCGGACAGGATGGCGGAGAGCATGATGCCCGCGATGTTCTTGGGGATCTCGACGCCCTTCTCCTGGAACATGCTGAAGAGGATCGTGTTGGTGCAGCCCACGGGCTCGTTGCGGAAGTACGCGGGGGAGCTCGTCTCGATCGTGCCGATGCGGTGGTGGTCGATGATCTCCATGATCTCGGCGCGCTCGAGGCCGCTCACGGCCTGGCTGCGCTCGTTGTGGTCAACCAGGATGACGTGCTTCTTGTTGACGTTGATCATGTTGGGCGAGCTCACGACGCCAACGTAGCGGCCGTCCTCGTCCATCACGGGGAAGAAGCGGTGCTGCGAGTTGGCCATGACCTTGAGCGCGTCGTCCACGGCGGTGTTGACGGAGAAGCGCAGGACCTTCTCCTCCGGGAGCATCTCGGCGGAGACCGGCGCGGCCATGGGGATGAGGCGCGCGGCGGAGTACGTGTCGTACGGGGTGGTGAGGACGGTGCAGCCGTTGGCCTTGGCCGCGCCCAGCACGACCTCGCTCACGCCGGCGCCGTTGCATACCACCAGGCAGCTCGCGCCCGCCTCGACGGCGTAGCGCTGCGTCTCGTAGCGGTTGGTCACCAGGACGATGTCGCCCTTCTCGATGTTGCCCTCCATCATCTCGGGCGTGGTGCCGATGCGGATGTTGCCCTGCGTGATGCGGTCGGCGGGGTCGCCCAGCACCATGGTGCCCTTGAGCGTGTCGAGTACGTTGGAGTACAGCGTCTTGGCGTTGGAGAGCATCGCGGTGTCGAAGATGTCCATGTTGGCGCTCGCGACGTCCTTGACGGCAATCAGGCCCAGGAGGTCGTTCTTCTGGTCCGTGACGCACAGCGTGCTGGTCTTGAGGTCGCGCATGAGGTTCCATGCGGAGAAGAGCGAGGTGTCCGCGTCGATGCTCTTCTGGCGCGAGATCTGCGTGTCCTTGATCTGCGGGGCCACGCTCGTGATGAGCTCGGGCTCCTCGAAGCCAAACGACTTGAGCGCGAAGGCCGTCTCGCGGTTGATGGCGCCGGCGCGGCGCGGCTCGTACTCTATGTCGCTTATCTGGTTCTTGAGGTACGCATACGCGATGGCAGAGCAGATGCTGTCTGTGTCGGGATGCAGGTGGCCGATGATGTTGACCTTGCGGATGGCCTCGGGCATGTTCAGCTCCTTCGGGTTAAATGAGCACGGATTCCTGCTCATTTGTGTGTTGCGTTCTCACATCATGTCACAAGTTCCCAGCGTGGGAGCACGAATCGGCGGCTGGTCATGAACTATATACATGCGGCATGGCCGCGGGGCCTGCGCGGGGATGCCGCGGGGCCCGGCGCAGGTCTGCCGCGGGCCCCGGGCGGCGGCTACTGCGGCGTGCGGTCCATGTTGACGGGCCGGTAGAACAGGCGCCTGACCTCGGCGGCGTCGCGCGTCTGGCCCAGCACCCACATGGTCTTGGCCACGAGAGCCTCCGTCGACATGTCGTCCCCTTTCAGGATGCCGGGGTGCTCGGAGTACGCGCGCCCCACCTCGTACACGCCCAGGTCGAGCCCCTCCTCGGGCACCTGCGTGGTCAGCACCAGCGTGCGCCCGGAGTCCACCCAGCCAAAGATCGCGCGCTGGAACGCGCCGCCGTCGTAGTCCGGGATGCCGCCGATGCCAAACGTCTCCAGGATGACGGCGTCGTACTCGTCCTTAATGAGCGAGAAGATCGACGGCCTCAGCTCGGGGGTCAGCCTCAGCACGATGACGCGGTCGTCCAGAGCCGTGTAGCGGTGGAGGGGCAGGTCCTTCTCGCCCGCGGAGGCGTCCGGCGCGGGGCCGCGGCCGCCGCTCCACAGCACGCGGCCGCCGCGGATGTAGGCGAGCGTGGGGAAGTTCATGCTCACGAAGGCGTTGAAGCTCAGCGTGCGCTGCTTGTGGGCGCGCGTGCCGGCGATCGCCTTGCCGTTGAAGACCACGCTCACGCCGCGGGCCGAGTCGTCCGTCGCAAACAGCAGGCTCTGGTACAGGTTGAGCTTGGCGTCCGTGAACGGCGCCGCCATGGGCTGCTGCGAGCCCGTGAGCACGATGGGCTTGGAGCCGTCCTGCAGCAGGTAGCTGAGCGCCGCGGCCGTGTACGCCATCGTGTCCGTGCCGTGCAGCACCACGAAGCCGTCGTAGTCGTCGTAGCGGCTGGCGATGCCGTCCGCGATGCGCAGCCAGTCGCGCGGGCGCATGTTGGTGCTGTCGATGTTCATGGGCTGCACCACGTCGATGTGGCACAGCTGGTCGATGAGCGGCACGCGCGCCACCAGCTCCTCGCCCGTGAGCGCCGGCGCGAGCCCGTCCGCCTGGGGCAGGGACGCTATGGTCCCGCCCGTCGCCATTACCAGGATGTTCTTCATGCGGTCCTGCCTTTCGCTTCCGTCTGCGCACCACACGATGGTACACGCCCGCGCGCACGCGCGTCCGCTCGGCCGCGCGTCCCGCGCGCGGAGGCCGCAGATTGCTGCTAGCATTCCCATGAAACGAGCAACGACGCGGCGGGCCGGGGGCGCGCCGCTGGGGAAAGGCGGCTGGCATGCCTGGTGGCAGGAGCTTTGTGTGGCAGGGGAAGCGTCTGATGGGCGAGGTCACCCGGCAGGACGACGACGGCACGGAGTACGTGGTCACGGCCGGCGGGC
>NZ_JBJEHW010000179.1:0-1951 GCF_051876455.1 Parafannyhessea sp. | reverse complement strand
CAGGGCGAGCCCGACGCCTCCAGCTTCCCCTCCGGCGGTCTGCGCGCTACATTTGAGGCACGCGGCTACACCGTGTGGGACCCTATGAGCCCCGCCTTCATCAAGGACGAGGTCCTCTGCATCCCGACGGCGTTCATCAGCTACACCGGCGAGGCGCTGGACAAGAAGACGCCGCTGCTGCGCTCCGAGGTCGCCCTCGAGACCCAGGCCAAGCGCGTGCTGGAGCTCTTTGGCAAGAAGCCGAAGCGCGTCTACACCACGATCGGCCCGGAGCAGGAGTACTTCATCATCACCGAGGACGACTACAAGGCCCGTCCGGACCTGGTCCTCACCGGCCGCACCCTGTTTGGCGCCGAGCCCGCCAAGGGCCAGGAGCTCGAGGAGCACTACTTCGGCACGATCCGCCCCTCCGTCAACGCGTTCATGAAGGAGGTCGACGACGAGCTCTGGAAGCTCGGCGTGCCCCTGAAGACCAAGCACAACGAGGTCGCCCCCTGCCAGCACGAGTTCGCCCCGATCTACGAGAAGGGCTCGCTCGCCATTGACGACAACCTCCTCACCATGGAGAAGCTCAAGCTCCTCGCGACCCACCACGGCTTTGCCTGCCTCGAGCACGAGAAGCCCTTCGAGTACGTCAACGGCTCCGGCAAGCACAACAACTGGTCCGTCTCCGCTGACGACGAGAACCTCCTCGAGCCGGGCGACGACCCGCAGGACAACCTGCAGTTCCTGGTGTTCCTCGCCTGCCTCGTCGCGGCCGTCGACGAGCACGCGGACCTGCTGAGGGCGTCCGTCGCCTCCGCCGGTAACGACCACCGCCTCGGCGCCAACGAGGCGCCTCCCGCGATCATCTCCGTCTTCCTGGGCGACGCCCTCACCCCGATCGTGGACGCGCTCATCAAGAAGGAGCAGCCCGAGGCCCACGACCGCGCCCGCATGGACCTGGGCGTCCCCGCGCTGCCCAACGTCCTGCGCGACAACACGGACCGCAACCGCACCTCCCCGTTCGCCTTCACGGGCAACAAGTTCGAGTTCCGCATGTGCGGCAGCCAGCAGAACCTCTCCGACCCCAACGTCGTGCTCAACACGGCCGTCGCGGAGCAGTGCGAGCGCTTTGTCGACTACATCGCCAAGCACTCCGACGACGACTTCACCACGGCGGCCATGCGCTTCGTCCGCCACACCTTCCGCGACCACGAGCGCATCCTGTTCGACGGCAACGGCTACTCCGAGGAGTGGGAGAAGGAGGCGGAGCGCCGCGGCCTGCCCAACCTCAAGAGCACGCCCGACGCCATCCCAAGCATCGTCAAGCCCGAGAACATCAAGTTCTTCGAGAAGTACGGCGTCCTCACCGAGGCCGAGACGCGCGCCCGCTACGTCGCCAAGGCCGAGCAGTACGCCAAGCTCCTCAACATCGAGGCCAACACGATGGTCAACATGGCCCGCACCATGTACCTGCCCGCCATCAGCGCCTACGCCGGCGACCTCGCGACGAGCGTCGCGACGCGCCAGGAGATCGGCGTCGAGGCGACCGCGGACAAGGCCACGGTCAAGACCCTGAGCGAGGGCGCCGCGGCAATCAAGGCTGCTGCCGACGAGCTCGAGGCGGCCAACGTCAGGGCCCGCGACCTCGACGACGTCGCCGAGGAGGACAACGCCTACCGCGACATCGTCCTGCCGCTCATGGACAAGCTGCGCGCCGCGGTCGACAAGATGGAGATCGTCACCAGCAAGGAGTACTGGCCCGTCCCGAGCTACAACGACATGCTCTTCTACGTCTAGTAGAGGTCGCTCGCAGCGGGTATCGCAAACGCCAGGAAGCCCCGTCTCGCACAAAGCGAGGCGGGGCTTTCCTTGTGTTGGGGCTACATTCTGGATGACCGTTCTTCTCCCCTGCTTGCGAACGCGACCGTCTTTTTGGTCTGCGGTTCCCTTGCTTATTGCGAGGGAA
>NZ_JBJEHW010000178.1:0-1967 GCF_051876455.1 Parafannyhessea sp. | reverse complement strand
CCCGGGGCGGAGTACGTGATCGGCTCCACGCACTTCCTGGACGTGGACTCGCCGGTGCCCATGTCCGTGGACAGCAGCATGGACAACGTGCGCGAGCTCTGCGACACCTACTTTGGCGGCGACTACTATGCGCTCAGCCGCGCGTACTACGAGCTCGAGGCCAGGGTGTACGACCGCCTGCACTGCACGTGGGTGGGCCACTTCGACCTGGTGACGCGCTTCAACGACGACGCCCGCTTCCTGGACGAGGCGGACCCCCGCTACACGGGCCCCGCGCTCGAGGCGATGGAGTACCTGGTGGGGGAGGGCGTCCCCTTCGAGGTCAACTGCGGCGCCGTGAACCGCGGCCGCAAGAGGGAGCTCTACCCGCGCCACGAGCTGCTGCGCGCGCTGCACGACATGGGCGGCGAGATACTCATCAGCGCGGACGCGCACCAGAAGGAGCTCCTCGACGGCGCCTTCGACGTGGCGGTGGCAACGGCGATCGACTGCGGCTTCACGCACGTCAACTATCTCGCACACGACGGGCACGGTGCCGTGGAGATGCGGCAGGTCGCGCTCGACGCCCTGTGAGGCCAGCCGCGCCACGGACCGCAAACTCTTCCACCTAGGAGGAAGCCATGATCGGAACCATCGTCCTTCTCGTCGTCATCCTCGTGCTCGTGCTCTCGACCGGCTACGTTGTGCGCCAGCAGCACGTGGCCATCATCGAGCGGCTCGGGCGCTTCCACGGCTTTGCGGGCCCGGGCTTCCACGTCAAGGTGCCGTTCATCGACGTGACGCACGACGTGAGCCTCATGACAGAGGACGAGCACATGACGTTCGACGCCAAGACGAGCGACAACGTGACCATCGAGCTCGACGTGTCCATCCAGTACCACGTGGACGCGACGGACATGGGCGCGCGCCAGGACTCCGGCGTCTACAAGAGCTTCTACACGCTGCAGGACCCCGTGGGCCAGATGCAGGACTACCTGGCGGACGCGCTGCGCTCGCAGATCCCCGCGCGCACGCTGGACGAGGTCTTCAGCGAGAAGGACGCCATCGCGCACGCGATCGACGAGGTGGTCGCGGCCAAGATGCGCGACTATGGCTACGTGCTCGTGACCACGCTCATCACGCGCATCAAGCTGCCGGGCGAGGTCCAGGAGTCCATGAACCACATCATCGCGTCCAAGAACAACCTGGAGTCGGCCAAGAACGACGCCGAGGCCGCCCGCGCCAAGACGGTCATCGCGGCGCAGGCGAAGGCCGAGGCCATGGCAGCCGAGGGCAAGGGCATCGCGGACCAGCGCATCGCCATCGCGCGCGGCATCAAGGAGTCCATCGACACCATCAAGGGTGCCGAGATGAACGAGGGCGAGGCGAACCGCCTGTTCGAGTTCACGCAGTGGATCGACATGATGAACCAGTACGCCGCCAAGGGGCCCTCGACCGTGGTGCTCCCGAGCGACTTTGGACAGACGTCAAGCATGTTTGACCAGGTCGTAGCTGCAAAGGACGCACCCGCGCCCACGGGCAGCGCCCAGCCGCCCGTCGACCCGTACCACCGCACCGGCTCGGAGGGCTGGGGCGAGAGGGGCGGCCGCCACACCAGGTAGCGGCCGCCGGCGGCGCTACGAGCGGGCGGGCAGGTTGGCCTCGGCCCAGTCGAGCGTGTGGTCGCGCAGGACGTGGACGAGCTCGTTTGCCCAGAAGCCCTCGGAGAGCTGCGGCATCACGTCGAGCGCGTAGACCCTCAGCGTGTAGACGTGCGTGGCGTCGGGCGGCTGCGGGCCGTTGTAGCGGCAGGCCAAAAGCGGGTCGGAGCTTCTTACGAGCTTGCTGGCCGAGGAGTTCCTGCCCTGCACCATGCCAAAGGCGCCGGCGTTGGAGGCGTCCTCGGGGAAGGCGATCCTGCCGCCCTTGGCGTAGCACGCGTCGATGCCGGCCGCGACCCAGTGGATCCACGTGAAGCCGCACACGGG
>NZ_JBJEHW010000177.1:0-9117 GCF_051876455.1 Parafannyhessea sp. | reverse complement strand
CGAGCAGGAACGTGCCGAGGACCGCCATCGCGAAGCAGAGGACCTCGCGCCCGTAGGGCCGGCGGCGCCTGTGCAGGCAGACGGCCGCGAGCGTCATGGGCACGCCCAGGCTCTGCAGCACCGTGGCGGTGGCGGGATTGGTCACGTCCACGTTGGCGAAGTAGCTCGCGTTGAGCACGAGGTAGGCCATCACGGCCATGCCGATGACGCCCAGGAGCTCGCGCGGGTGGCGGAGCGAGCGGACTGCGTCGCGCAGGCGGTCCGGCGTGCGCGCCGCCGCGAAGCAGAAGAACACGGCCGAGCCGGCGAGCATCTTGACGTTGGTCATCCAGAGGGGGCTCACGCCCGTGCGGTCCATGAGGAGCTTGGACACCGTGCCGGAGATTCCCCACAGGCACGCGCCCGCGACCACCATGACCGTGCCCGCGACCACGCGGCGGCGGTCCGGATGGGACTCGCGGGGCATGGCCTCACGTCCCTCTCGCCCGTTGGCGGGTGCCGACGCGGCGTCGCGCGCGACCTCGGAAGCCTCTGCCATGACCCTCCCATCCTGCAAGCACATGCGCCGTCGCGCAGCTGCGCGACCGACGGCCAACCATGACCTTGCCACAACGCGCGAGGCGTGGCAAGGCGGATGCCACGCGCCGGCCGCGCCTACGCTCGGCGCACGAAGCGCAGCGTGCGCCCGTCCGAGATGGACTCGTCCAGCGCGTACCCGCGCTCCGCGTACGTGCGGAGCCCGGCCACGTCGTCCACGTCCCCCTCCGCACACCACCTGACGAAGCTGCCGCGCGCGGCCTTGGCCTCCGTGGCGCGCTGCACGAAGCGGCCGTCCGACGCGCGGCGCGTGCCGAAGAGGCAGGTGACGACGGGCACCTGCCCCGCGTGCGGCACGACGGCGCGGGCGTACTCCACGGAGGCGACGTTGACGAGGGCGGTGGGGCCGCCGCGCAGGACCTCGCACGCGATGGAGTCGCCCCACCACGCGTAGAGGTCGCTCGTGGCGGGCAGGCCGAGCACGGGGACCGCGGGCACGGCGAGGCGCTGCGCCATCTCGAGCCGGTACGGCAGGATGGCGTCGAGCGGGCGCAGGCAGCCATAGAACGCCGAGACGATCCTGAGGTGGGCCTGCAGGTAGTCGAGCTGGCGCTCGCTCATGACCTGCGCCGCGAGGTGCGTGAACGCGATGCCGTTGAAGCTCGCGCAGGCGGCGCTGCCCGCGGTGGCGATGGCGTCCAGGTCCATGCGCTGGTGCAGCCCGTAGCTCTGCTGCGCGAGGGCGTCGCTGCAGCGCCAGAGCGCCTGGGACTGCTCGAGCGTGAGGCCACGCAGCGCCTCCTGCAGCACGCGCGTGCGGTCGAGAAGGGCGGGGACGCCGCGGGGACGTGGCTCGCCCTCCACCGCGACCATGCGCTTTGCTGGTGAGAGTATGAACATGACCGGCACGGCGGCTCCTCACAGTATCATTTCAGGAACACGTTCGACATGCGTCGGAGCGTCCGGGTGGCGCGGGGGCGCGACCGACCGGGAGGCATCCTTGAGCCGCTTTGGACTGGACGACAGCAAGTACTCTACCATCAGCCGCTACGTGATCGCGACGGGCATCGTGCTGGCGATCGTCGCGAACGTGGGCGTGCACCTGCCCGAGATAGCGCAGGGAGTTGGGGTGGCAGGCGCCTGGGTGCTCGCGATCCTGAACCCGCTCGTCGCGGGCGGGCTGGTGGCGTGCCTGCTCTGGCCCCTGGTCACGAGGTTCGACCGGCTGCTCGCCAGGGTTGGCCCGCTCTCCGGCGCGGACGGGGCGAGGCACGCGCTCGCGGTCGTGGCCGTTGTGCTTCTGGCGGCGGGGACCGTCGCGGCGGTGGTGGCCGTCCTTCTCGCCTTCGTGACGAACAGCATCCGCACCATATCGCCGGGGAACCTCAACGAGCTGGTGGACTACGTGGGCGACAGCATGTCCGCGGCGTACGACGGGGTCGTGCGGCTCGCCACGTCGGCAGGAGCCTCGAAGGCCGACGTGGACGAGGTCATTGGCGCGGTCGAGGGGGTCTTCACGTCGGGCGGGAGCCTTGGGCAGACCGTGAGTTCCAGCGTGGACGCCGTGAGGACGTTTGCCTCGGACACGGTGTTCGCGACGATATTCTGCGTCTACTTCCTGATTGACGGCAGCAACCTGGCGGCGTACTGGGACCGCACGCTGCGGGCGCTCATGGGCGAGCGGCCGTACGGCCACCTGCGCACGTTTGCGCTGGACGCCCGGCACGCGTTTGCGGGCTACATGCGCGGGCAGGTGATCGACGCGCTGCTCATGGGGCTCGCCGTCTCGGTCACGCTCGAGGTGCTGGGCGTTCCGTACGCGCTCCTGATCGGCATCGCCACGGGGCTGGGAAACCTCATCCCCTACGTGGGGCCGATCGTCGCGTACGCATCGACCCTGCTCGCCTGCCTCGTGACGGGCGACCTCGGGAAGTTCGTGTGGGCAGCAATCGCGCTTGCGGTGATCCAGTTTGTGGACGGGCAGATCGTGAACCCGAAGATCCTGGCGGACTCCGTGGAGGTGCACCCCATCGTCGTGATCGTGGCGCTCATCGTGGGCGGGAAGGTCGGCGGACTCGCGGGAATGTTCGTCGCGGTGCCGTGCGCGGCCATGGTGAAGATCTACTTCGAGCGCTACGTTGCCTGGCGCGCGGCGAGGCGCGAGGCGGCCGTGACGGAGGGCTCCGACGCGGAGGAATGAGCGCGAGCGGGCTGCCGTGGGCACGCCATTTGGGCGACGGCAGCACGTCCTTCTCGCCCTGGCATGAGTGCGGCCGGGAGGCTGACGCCACCCGGCCGCTTTCTGCCGCTTGTTGCGTGCCGACGCGCTACGCGCTCATGAGCTCGAGCATGCGCAGGTACTCGACGTTGTCGGACGTGAAGACGCCCGTGCCGGGCGTGCCCTCGTAGTCCATCTCGCCGTCGTGGACGGCCTGCAGCTGGCAGAGCTGCATGGGCTCCCAGGCGCGACCGTCGAGCGGGGCCGTGGCGAACGCCCAGCCGTCATCGAGTCTGAGGCGCCAGAGCGTCTTGTTGGCGTCGTTGGTGTAGGCATAGGTGTGCGTGCCGTCGCCAAAGAGGAGGTTGAGCTTGTTGCCGGGCGCAATTGCCTGGATGGCGCGGTCGATCGCCTCGATGCGGCCGGACTCGTCCGCGCCCTGGGCGACCGCCGTGTCGGAGGCCTCGACCAGGTACGGCAGGATTGCCTCGCTGTCCGTGGTGCCCTCGCGCTGGGCGTAGAAGGGCTTCGTGGCGCGCGGCTCGAACATCGTGCCGTTGTGGGCGAGCTCCCACTCCCTGCCCTCGTGGTCGTCCTGGCCGAAGGGGTGGCAGTTCTCGAGCCTCGCGGAGCCGACGGACGCCTTGCGGATGTGCGCGATCAGGTGCGCCGTCTCGACGGGCTCGCGCAGGATCGCCTGGACGCGCTCGCTGACGGCCGCGTTCTTGGGCTCGCGGACGGTCGCGGGCCTTCCCTCGTCACCTGCGGGCAGATATGTGAGACCCCAGCCCTCGGGATGCTCGTTCCCGTGCGAGAACAGCGAGCTGAGCAGTTCGTTTGCAACAATGGGCTTGCTGGTATCGATTGCAAGCATCATGCACATGGTCGTTCCTTCCTATCGACGACGGAGAGAAGATACCCTAAAGGAACTGCGACTACGTAAGTTACACATGCGCTTCACGCCGCGCACACCGCCCGCACACGCCACCGTCGCAGTCCATTTTTGGTACGAATCACCATTATTCTAGTACGAACGGAACTGTACACATATGTCTTTAAACTGAAAAAGAGCGGGACAATTAGACTGGCCGTTGCGCGGGCGTGAATGGACCCGCTCCGAGGAAATCCCTCGTTCTGGGTGCCGCTGACGCCCATGCATAGGCCTCGCGGTGCGCGACGATGCCCATTGGGGTCCCGAGCGGCATCCCCGTTAGCCTGCAGGCCGCCAGGAACCGGCGCCCGGTCCCATCGAGACCCCGTCCGGTCCTTTCGACAGCAGCGTCCGGGCAGCCATGCACCCGGATGCCCGGCTTTTCTATGGGAGAGGCCTGACATGTGTCCCGGGATCCGAACCATGATTCAATACAATGTATCGCTCATGCGTAATATGCATGTGTGAAGGACACCCCGACTCGACGGCCACCTCCCGGGATGCGACGGGCATCCGTCGCGACACGTTTTTCCGCTCAGGTTGCAACGGCGAGGGACTTGTGTGCGCTTTCCTCCTCCCCGGCGCGCGTCACGACGACGCCGATTGGCGTCCGTGCCGTCCCGGGAGGTGGCAAGGCGCTCAAATGTCCCCACTTGCGGCAATGTATAGGGATTTGTGTGTGGCTGCCGGACTCTTGCAAGGCGCCAAAGCACACACAAACCCCGTGCCGTTGCACACCGGTCGAAAATTCTTGGCTGACCCGGAGTTTCCTAGTCCCTGGCCGCCGCGTCGCCCAGCGAGTACCCCTCGGCGTCCATGCGCCCGGCGTCACCGGACGCATGCGAGGCTACGATCAGCGTCCGCGACCCAAGGTGGCGCGTCACGAACCGTGCGGCCACCTCGTGCGAGGCTGCGTCCAGAGACGAGAACGGCTCGTCCAGCAGCACGACGTCGCTTGGCGCAGCCATTGCGCGCGCGAGCTCGACTCTGCGCCGCTGGCCCCCGGACAGCTCGTCCACGGGAACGTCGAGCGCCTCTGCGGGTAGGAGCTCCCCAAGCAGCCGCCCCGCCCGGTCGCGGGCCCAGGCGTCACGGCTCGAGCCCGTCACGAGCAGCAGGTTCTGCACCGCGGACATCCCGCCGACCAGCCGCACGTCCTGAAAGGCCATGGTCACGTCCCCGCCGACGGCACGCGTGCCGTCGAGCACCGGCTGAAGCCCGGCAACGGTCCTCAGCAGGGTCGTCTTGCCAGCGCCCGACGCGTCAGAGCAGATCACCCGCTCGCCCGGCCGCACCCGTAGGTTGACGCCACGCGCCACCACGTGCCCCGGGTAGCCGATCGTGGCGTCGCTCAGCACGACCTCGCCGGCGTCGACTCCGGTCGCGGCGACACCGCTCTCCCCCGCGCGGCGCGTCCCCCGCGGCCTCCCTACGCGCAGGCTCGCCGAGAGTGCCCACGATCCGGTCCGCGCGAGCAGCGCCACGAATGCCCGCTCGCACAGCCACGACATCACCACGACCACGATGGTCCACGCAAAGAGGTCCGCTGTCTCGAGCAGGAGCTTCGCCTGGTAGATGCGCTCGCCGATGGACCCCATGGGGCTCCCGATGAGCTCCGCCGCAACGCCGGCCTTCCACGCCATGCCACACACGTTCCTGCTCGTCCCCAGAAGGTACGGCAGCACCTCGGGCCACACGTGCGCGAGCAGTCGACGCACTCGCGGCACGCCAAAGACGCCCAGCATCTCCCCCGTCTTGGCGTCCACGTTGTCAAGCGCCTCGGAGCAGCTGAAGAACACCGCCGGGAACACGGCCAGGAACACGGCCACGGCCGAGACGCTCTCCGCTCCGACCCACATGAGCAGCAGCACGATCACGCAGACGATCGGCACGCTCTTGAGCACGTCCAGCGCGGGCGAGAAGATCGTGCGCACCGCCCTCCAGCGCGCCCCGGCAAACGCGAGCGCCACCGCGCCCGCGAACCCCAACACGAAGCCGACGGCGATCCGCGCGAGCGAGAACCCCACCGTTGCGAGGAAGCCGGCATCGCCCAAGAGCGACGCCAGCCTCATCACGGTGTCCACGGGACCGGCAAGCAGGATGCCGCTCCCTACGACGAGGCTCGCGACCTGCCACACGCACACCCACAGCGCGACAGGCGCGAGCCTCTTTGCTATGTCAGAAAACCTCTCCCGCACGACTCGGGTTCTGGCCGCTACTCGCCCAGGTAGTAGAAGTCGTCGGCAGGCAGGGCGCCGCCCACGGAGGTCTTGTCCGCCTCGTACAGCACCTTGAGGTAGCCCTCGAGGCCCTTCTTCATCTTCTTGCCGGTCACGCAGACGATGTTGCACCCGGGGATGGCCTTCTTCGCGATGGCCTCCTTCGCGACGATGCCCGCCTTCACCACAAGCGGCGCGGCGTACGCGGGGTCGGCGTTGACCTTCTTGACGGACTTCGCGTGGCGCTCGAGGAAGTCCTCCACCGCACCGGGGTACTCGTCGGCAAACTCGCTGCGCACGATGGTCGTGCCCATGACGTACTGGCTGCCGTCCTTCACGTACTTCTTCCACACGTCCGTCAGGTCGATGGGGGCCTTCAGCGCGGAGACCTGCGCCAGCGTAGCCGTCGTGAACGGCTGGGGCAGCACGCCCACGGCTGACGTGTCCTTGGCCAGCACCGCGGCCACCTCGGTGTGCTCGCTCTTCCACTCGAGCGTCACCTGGTCCTTGATGCCTGCCTTGTCAAGCAGGTAGTTGAGCACGTACTCGGGGCTCGAGCCCTTGCCCGAGATGTAGACCGTCTTGCCCGCCAGGTCCTTGAACTTCTTCACGCTCTTGTCGCCCGTGACGACGGACAGCACGCCCAGCGTGTTGAGGTCGATGACCTTGATCTTGCCGTTCGTCTTGTTGTACAGGACTGCGCCCACGTTGGACGGCACGCACGCGATGTCCACCTTGCCCTGGATGATCAGGGGCAGGAGCTCGTCCGGCGCCGCGCTGATGGAGTACGCGTACGTCGTGCCGGAGCCGGCCTTGGCCTTGTTGCTCGCGGGCAGCGTCGCGCCGCTCGCGGGTATGCCCGAGGTGGAGTCCATCATCTGCACGAGGCCGATGGTCGTCGGCCCCTTGAGCGAGGCGACGCGGACGACGACGTCCTCGGCCTTCTTCTTGGAGCTGGCCTTCGTCGCGGCGGAGGAGGAAGAGTCATCCTTCGTGCCGCTGGCGGAGCCGGAGTTCCCGCACGCCGAGAGCACCCCGGCAAAGCCCAGTCCCGCAAAGGTCGCGAGCGCCTCGCGACGCGTCATGTTCCTGCTCATGTACTTCTCCCCTCGAATCGCGCCGCACGGCGCCGGACCACCCGGCACGCACGGCGCTACGCAAACATAGGAACGCTTTCAGTCTAACCCCTGCGGTGGCACTGGCACGTGGGAAGCTCGCCCTCGCGCTGGGCGCGGTGGATGGCGGCCTCCATGTGGGCGAGCATCGGGGCGTCGGAGCCTGACGCGTCCGGCATCAGGCTGCTCGTTGGATCGAAGAGCGCGGTCAGCACCGTGTCGAACGTCCTGGCCGCCACGCCGCCGTCCTCGCTCTCGTAGCCCTCCACGTCATAGCCCTCGGCAAGGAGCGCGAGCGCCACTATCGAGGCGTCCACGCCGGCGTCCTCGCATGCCTCCAGCACGGTCTTGGCCGAGTCGAGCTGCTCGAAGCCGAGCTCCTCCAGTACCCCCGGCACCTCGGGGGCCTCCGCCGCGATCGTCCCCAGCTCCTGCGCGAGGTCGATAGTGCCCTTGCCCTCGGTCTTCTCTTCTGCCATGTGCCTCTCCCATCAGACGGGTGTCATATACAAAGGCGCGCCATCGGGCGCAAGCCGGCCGCGCCGGTCCGCTCATTATATGCCAGAAGCGGTGTAACAATATCGGGAACGCTACGCCACGAGCCACGTGTACTTCTCCACGGAGTACAGCGGCACGAACGGGATGAGGATGGGCGTGCTCCGCACGTACGCCTGGTACGCGGGGTCCTTGCCGTAGCTGCGGTTCTGCCGCATCTCGAGCCTCCGCGCGCCGCCGAACATCACGTACACGATCCCCAGGTAGCCGGCAAGCGCCGCCGCCCACTGCGCCGCGCCCGCGTACACGCCCAGGCCCGACACGAAGACGCCCGTCCACACGAGCAGCTCGCCCAGGTAGTTGGGACAGCGAACGATGCGGTACAACCCGCTGTCCACAAAGCGCCGCGGGTTCGCGCGCTTGGCCGCGCTCTTCTGGATGTCTGCCACGGACTCGAAGGCGAGGCCAAAGGCGGACACCGCGAGCCCCAGGACGAGAAGGACGTCCGTCGGGGCGCCGGAGCTCATGCGGAAGAGCACGGGCGACGTCTCGCATGCGTAGAGCAGCGCCGCGGAAAGCCAGATTCCCACGCGCGCCGCCATGCCCACGCCGTCGTTCGTCTTGATCTCGCCCTGCATCTTTCGGTTGTACGTGCGGCTCCTCACCTCGCGGTACGCGAGGTAGCCCGCGAGCCGTACGCCGTATGCCACGAGGAGCGCCGCCTGCAGCCTTGCCGCCAGAGGCGCCTGCGCGCCAAACCCCAGCAGGAGCGCCACGCCGATGGCGGCGACTGCCGCGCCATAGCCGATGGAGATGAACCAGACATACTTCTTGAAACCACAGGCGCTTGCCGCCAGGGCAACCGCGAACACGATAAGGAACCAGGTCATGAGCACCTCGCAGGTCGATTGGACGCACGCCCCGCAGGACCCGCAAGCGGCGGGTGCCGGGACGCAAGTCCCCCTAGCATACGGCATCGCGCACGCCGCATACGCAGGATTGCGACGGGCGGCGTGCGGCGATGGCGGCACGTCCTTCTCGCCCGCACGGAAACGGTTGGGAAACGGTTTCGTATTCGTAACCGTCACATTGACGAAATTTGGGGGCAACGGGCAATCGCTATGATTCATTATGTACGAGGGGCCGCCATGAGGCCCACAGTCAAATTCCGTCAGAGGAGGACTGATGTCCAAGGACAAGGTCACCGAGGAGTACGGCAGCCTGGTCTTTACCGACCAGGACATGCAGGAGCGGCTGCCAAAGCCGACCTACAAGGAGCTACGCCGCGTCATCGACGAGGGCAAGGAGCTCAACCTCGACATCGCAAACGAGGTTGCCCACGCGATGAAGGACTGGGCGCTCGAGCACGGTGCCACGCACTTCACGCACTGGTTCCAGCCGCTCACCGGCATCACGAGCGAGAAGCACGACAGCTTCATCAACCCCAACGGCGACGGCACCGTGCTGATGGCGTTCTCCGGCAAGGAGCTCGTCCAGGGCGAGCCCGACGCCTCGAGCTTCCCCTCCGGCGGCCTGCGCGCCACGTTCGAGGCCCGCGGCTACACCGTCTGGGACCCCATGAGCCCCGCATTCATCAAGGAC
>NZ_JBJEHW010000176.1:0-1971 GCF_051876455.1 Parafannyhessea sp. | reverse complement strand
TGACGGTGCCGTCATCTGTGGTGCCGCCGGCAAACACGGTGCCCTTGAGCTGCGCCTTCTTGAACACCTTGAGCCAGCCGCGCAGGCCGCCGATGGCGTGCTCCGGCGTGTCCGGCGCCGTGGCCTCGGCCGCGGTCAGCAGGTACACGTCGCGGAAGCTGTAGTCTGCGGTGTACAGGCAGTTGGTGCGGTCGAGCAGCGTCTTCATCTGGCCGCTCATCTCGTAGTGGTAGATCGGCGTGGCAAAGGCCACCACGTCCGCGGTGCGGATCTTCTGCACCACGACCTCGGCGTCGTCGTGGTTGACGACGCAGCCCTTGGTCTTGAGGCATCCCCAGCAGCCCACGCAGAAGCCGATGCGCTTGCCTGCCAGCGGGACGAACTCGACGTCGTTTCCCGTCTCGCGCGCGCCGTCGGCAAACGCCTCTGCCAGGATGTTCGAGTTTCCGTGCAGGCGGGGGCTCGTCCCCACCACCAGAACCTTCCGTGCCATGGTGCTTCTCCTTTGTCTTGCTCTTCTCACCCGCATGCGCGAGCGCAATGTGCCTCCTTGCGTGCCGTCATACGGCTGCATGCCCCAGCGGGGGTTCCTGAGCATCGCCCGACCGACGCCGATGAGGTCCGCCGCGCCGTCATCCAGCAGGCGTCGCGCCTGCTCGGGCGTGCGCACGCCGCCCGTGAGCATGACCGGTGTGTGGGTGGCCCGGCGCACCGCCGTCGACATGTCGGCAAACCACCCCGGCTCGCGGTGGCCGCGGCGCATGTACACGTTGAGCCCGCCAGAGAGGTTCACGAGGTCGACGCCGTCGCGCTCAAGGATCCGCGCGGCCTCCACCGCGTCGGCGATGGTGCTGCCGCCCTCCGCGTAGTCGCTCCCGCCCAGCCGGACGGACACGGGAAAGTCGTCGCCCACCGCGGCGCGCACCTTGCGCACGGTCTCCGCCAGGAAGTGCGTGCGGCTCTGGACGCTCTGCAGGCCGTACGCGTCCGTCCTGAATTTGGTGAGGGGTGAGAAGAACTGGTTCAGCAGGTAGCCGTGGGCGGAGTGGAGCTCGACGTCGTCGTAGCCGGCCTCCGTGCTCTGCGTGGCCATAGGCGGCACCACGATGCGCGTGGGGAGCGAGAGCCTTCCCGCCTCGAGTGGTTCCAAGATGTCCATGTGCGGCCTCCTGTGTACTGACAATCCTAGAAACATAGATATATAGGTGTGTAACGGTGCGCAAGAAGGGCGGTGGGCGAGAAGGACGGCCCCGTGCCCCTTGCCCCGTCTGGGGTGGGGGCTTGGGGGCCGGGTTTCTCGCCCGTCCTTGCGTGAACCTGACCTCTCCGGCACCGCTGCGAGCAGCATCTTCCTGAGGGCGCACCTGCCGCAGGACAAGCAGGAGGCCCTGGCGGCCCTCGACGAGGTGATCGCGAACTTCTCTGACAGGGAGGAGAAGGCCCTGCACGCCCGTCGTGCCTCCATGCTTTCCGTGTAGGCTCCTGCGCGGAGGGTCGTACTTCTCGACAGCGAACGCTTTGGCTTGGACCCGCTTAGGCGGGCCCTTTTGCTGTGCGGCCGTCAAACTTATGCGAACACATGAATTTGCTAGCATTGGGGCGTGATCGATGCGAACGCATAGGGGGCGGCTGGCAGATGAGTCGGAACAGTCAACACGAACGCCATGCGCACTTGTGGCAGAAGGATCCGAGCACATCCAACGGGTGCGGGGAACTCCCGTCAGGCATTTCGAATCCACATGGATTTAGTAGCGAAACGCTTGCGGCGATGGGTGACGCGGCCACGGGAAAGAACCTGTTTGGCCCATACCATACGGTTAGACAGACGATGGCCGAACTCGACAAGGAATAGATTATTGAAATATCGAGTCTAGCCGGAAGGGTTTCAATTGGCGGTCGAGAAGAACAAGGCCCCTACCTGCATCCGCGTGCGCGGGGCGAGGGTGCACAACCTGAAGAACGTCGACGTGG
>NZ_JBJEHW010000175.1:1758-9244 GCF_051876455.1 Parafannyhessea sp. | reverse complement strand
AAGTCCTACGAGGAGCTTGGCGACCAGGAGCGTTACTTCGCCCTCGCGAGCCTCATCGCGGACAAGGCCAAGAGCATGCGCGGCGACACGATCAAGCGCATGCAGGACAAGGACGAGAAGACCGTCTACTACTTCTCCATCGAGTTCCTGCTTGGGCCGCTGCTCGACAACTACGTCCTCAACTTCGGCTGCCGCGACATCGTGAAGGCCGGCTGCAAGGAGCTGGGCACCCCGCTCGATGAGCTCGAGAAGTGCGAGAGCGACCCCGGCCTCGGCAACGGCGGCCTCGGCCGTCTGGCCGCGTGCTTCCTCGACTCGATGGCGGCCCTGGGCATCAACGGCAACGGCAACGGCATGCGCTACCGCTACGGCCTCTTCAAGCAGGCCATCGAGGGCGGTCGCCAGGTCGAGAAGATGGACAACTGGCTGGAGCACGGCTTCCCCTGGGAGACGCGCCGCAACGAGAGCTCGGTCCTCATCCGCTTTGGCGGCCAGGTCGTGCGCCACGAGGAGAACGGCCGCTACTGGTTCACGCAGGAGGGCGGCGAGCTCGTCAAGGCCGTCCCGTACGACGTGCCCATCGTTGGCTACGGCGGAAGGCAGGTCAACAACCTGAGGCTCTGGAGCGCCGAGCCGGCCGAGGAGAACTTCGACCTGGACGCCTTCAACCAGGGCGACTACGCCAAGGCCATGAAGTTCCGCGCGGACGTCGAGGCAATCTCGACGATCCTCTACCCCAACGACGCCGGCGAGCACGGCCGTCTGCTCAGGCTCAAGCAGGAGTACCTCTTCGTCTCCGCGGGCCTGCAGACCGTCCTGCGCACGTACCAGAAGCAGTACGGCGATAACAAGTGGGAGGACCTCGGCAAGCACGTCTCCATCCACACCAACGACACGCACCCCGCCATGTGCGGCCCCGAGCTCATGAGGCTCCTGGTCGACGAGCACGGCGTGGACTTCGACCTCGCGTTCAAGATCGCGCAGGAGACCATCTCCTACACCAACCACACGATCATGCCCGAGGCGCTCGAGAAGTGGCCCATCAACACGTTCCGTGCCCTTCTCCCCCGCACGTACATGTTCATCGAGGAGATCGACCGCCGCTATCGCGAGAACTTCCCCCACACCGATCCCAACTGGCAGGAGGAGTTCAAGAACACCGCCATCCTGTGGGACGGCCAGATTCGCATGGCGAACCTCTCGGTCATCTTCGCGCACTCCGTCAACGGCGTCTCCGCGCTGCACACGGGCATCCTCGAGGCCAGCACGCTGCATGACTTCTACAAGCTGACGCCCGAGAAGTTCAACAACAAGACCAATGGCATCTCGCACCGCCGCTTCCTGGGCAACGCGAATCCCAAGTACGCGAAGCTCATCTGCGACGTGATCGGCGAGGGCTGGCTGCGCGACGCCAACGAGCTCGCCAAGCTCGAGGACTACAGGGACGACCCGTCGTTCCTGGACTCGTTCGAGAAGGCCAAGGAGTGGGACAAGCAGCGCCTTGCCGACTACATCAAGGAGACGACCGGCACCGAGCTCGACACGAGCATGGTGTTCGACGTGCAGGTCAAGCGCTTCCACGCGTACAAGCGCCAGCTGCTCAACGTCTTCAAGATCCTGGACATCTACAACAGGCTGCTTGACGACCCCAACTACAAGCCGCGCCCGACCGCGTTCATCTTCTCTGGCAAGGCCGCGCAGAGCTACACCTTCGCCAAGGAGGTCATCCGCCTGATCAACTCCGTGGCGGACGTTATCAACAACGACAAGCGCGTGAACGACGTCATCCGCGTCGCCTTCGTGCCCAACTTCGCCGTCTCGAGCGCGCAGCTCATCTACCCGGCGGCCGAGATCTCCGAGCAGATCTCCTGGGCGGGCTCCGAGGCGTCCGGCACCTCGAACATGAAGCTCATGATGAACGGCGCCATCACGCTCGGCACCTACGACGGCGCCAACGTCGAGATCGCCAAGCTCGTGGGCGAGGACAACATCAAGATCTTCGGCCTTCGCACCGAGGAGGTTGACGCCCTGCGCGCGAGCGGCAACTACTGGGCATACGACCTCGTCAAGAGCGACCCGGATCGCCTGGGCCGCATCCTGAACGAGCTGAAGGACGGAACGCTCGGCCGCCTGTCCGGCAACTTCGACAGCATCTACGACGAGCTGATGGTCGGCAACGACCACGACCTCGTCCTGAAGGACTTCTACTCGTACGTCCAGGCGTGGGAGGAGCTGACCCAGGCCTACGGAGACCGCACCGCATGGAACCGCGCGGCCATCCACAACACGGCCAGGAGCGGATATTTCTCCAGCGACCGAACCATTCGCGAATATGCGCACGACATTTGGCATATTGATTAGGTGTAGGAGGAATTCGAAGCCAACGCTTCGGAGGGAGTTTTAGGGCTCGAAAGGGGAGTACCAAATGAGCAAGAGGGAATGCATCGCAATGCTTCTTGCCGGCGGGCAGGGCAGCAGGCTCGGCGTGCTGACGAAGAGCGTCGCCAAGCCGGCCGTCTCGTTCGGCGGCAAGTACCGCATCATCGACTTCGCGCTTTCCAACTGCGCGAACTCGGGGATCGACACCGTGGGCGTCCTCACGCAGTACAGGCCGTACCTGCTGCACAACTACCTGGGTTCCGGCAGCGCGTGGAACCTCGACGAGAGCGACGGCGGCCTCTTCATCCTTCCGCCGTACGCCACGCAGACCGGCGGCGCCTGGTATGCCGGCACGGCCGACGCCGTGACGCAGAACCTCGGCTTCATCAAGCAGAACGACCCCGAGTACGTCCTCATCCTCTCCGGTGACCAGCTCTACAGCATGGACTACCAGAAGATGCTCGACAACCACAAGCGCCACAACGCCGACCTCACCATCGCGGTCATGCCCGTGCCCTGGGAGGAGGCGTCCCGCTTCGGCATCCTGACGACCGACGAGGACGAGAAGATTCTCAAGTTCACCGAGAAGCCCAACAAGCCCGACTCGAACCTCGCGTCCATGGGCATCTACATCTTCAACGCCGACCTGCTGGTCAAGACGCTGGAGGAGGACGCCGTCGACCAGACGTCCGAGCACGACTTCGGCAAGAACATCATCCCGAAGCTCCTCGACGCCGGCAAGCGCCTCTACACGTACGAGTTCAACGGCTTCTGGCGCGACGTCGGCACCATCTCCAGCTACCACGAGACGAGCATGGACCTGCTGGGCACCAAGCCCGACTTCGACCTGTACGACACCGAGGCCCCGATCATGAGCAACGCCGGCGCCATGCCGCCTGCCTACGTCGGCCCCGACGCCACCGTCGACGACTGCCTGGTCGGCAACGGCAGCAGCATCTACGGCAAGGCCGTCCACTCGATCATCTCCACGGGCGCCATCGTCGGCGAGCGCGCCATCGTGCAGGACTCCGTCCTTCTCCCCGGCGCAGAGGTGAAGCCGGGGGCGCACGTCGTACGCGCCATCCTGGGCGAGAACTCCGTCGTCGAGGACAACGTGATCCTCGGAAGCGTCGACCAGACTAAGGACACGGCCGTCATCGGAAATGACGTCGTTGTTGGAAAGGGGGAGGAGTAGAGATGGAGAAGCTCCTTGGCGTCGTTACCGCTAACTACTCCACGAAGTACCCGAGCGTTCTCTCCGAGACGCGCCCCGTCGCGTCCATACCGTTCCTCGGGCGCTATCGCGTCGTCGACTTTGCCCTCTCCAACATGGTGAACGCGGGCATCAAGACCGTCGGCACGATCATGCCGTACAATTACCGCTCCCTGATCGACCACATCGGCTCCGGTCGTGACTGGGACCTCAACCGCAAGAAGGGTGGCCTGTTCATCCTGCCGGGTTCCGCCTTCGGCACCTCCCGCACGGGCTCCCGCTTCCTGCTCCGCGACCTCGAGTACAACAAGGTCTTCCTGAAGCGCAGCGAGGCCGAGTACGTCGTGCTGTCCTCCGCGAGCTTCGTCTACAACATGGACCTCACCAAGCTGATCGAGGCCCACGCGGGCTCCGAGGCCGACATCACGGTCCTGACGCAGGCCTCCAAGGCCAAGGACGTCGACGTCACCGGCTTCAAGGTCGACGGCACCCGCGTCCACGGCGTCAAGCACGGCGTCGAGTTTGGCGACGAGGCGTTCCTCGACTGCTTCGTCATCGGCCGCGAGTTCCTGCTCCAGCTGCTCGACTGGTACGAGCAGACCGACTACCTTGACCTCTTCGAGGCCATGGCCGCGGACTACGAGCGCGTGAACGTCCAGACCTACGAGTACGACGGCTACGTCGCCCCGATCTTCAACAAGGATACGTACTTCAAGTCCAACATGGACATGCTCAATCCCAAGATCACGGCCGAGCTCTTCCCCGCGGACCGCAGGATCAGGACGAAGGCGCACGACAACGCCCCCGCCAAGTTCGAGACCGGCTCCCGCGTGAGCAACTCCCGCGTGTCGGGCGGCTGCCGCATCAAGGGCACCGTCTCCAACTCCGTCCTCGGCCGCAACGTGATCGTCGAGACCGGCGCCGTCGTGACCAACGCCGTCGTGATGCAGTCCTGCGTCATCAAGACGGGCGCCCGCGTCGAGAACGCCATCGTCGACCGCAACAACGTCGTTCCCGCGGGGACCGAGCTCAGGGGTACCCCCGAGTCCCTGTTCATCAAGGAAAAGGCTACTGACTAATCAAGCCGGATGAGGACTTTGCGATGAGTGATCAGGCAACACGCAAAATCAAGGTCCTGTTTGCCGCCACCGAGGCCGTCCCGTTCGTCAAGACGGGCGGCCTGGGTGACGTCGTCGGGTCGCTCCCGCGCTCGCTCAACGCCGCGGGCGCGGAGTGCTCCGTCATCCTTCCCAAGTACGCCTGCATCCCGCAGGAGTACCAGGACCAGATGACGCACATCGCGGACTTCTACGTGCCGCTGGCATGGCGCAGCGTCTACTGCGGCGTGGAGAAGCTCACCTACGATGGCGTCGACTTCTACTTCGTCGACAACGAGGCGTATTTCAAGCGCGACGGCATCTACGGCTACTACGACGACGGCGAGCGCTTCGCCTTCTTCTCGAAGGCGATTTGCGAGGCCATCGAGAAGCTGCCGGAGCTGCAGTGCGACGTGCTGCAGTGCAACGACTGGCAGACGGCCCTCGCGACGGTCTTCCTGCGCGAGTTCTACCAGGCCTCCGAGGCGTGCCGCCACGTGAAGACCATCTTCACGGTGCACAACGTCAAGTTCCAGGGCCAGTACAACGACAAGGTCCTGGAGGACGTCCTGGGCCTGGCGGACAACCCCACGGCCGCGAGCCAGCTCTACAGCGGCTACAACACCGTGAACTTCATGAAGGGCGCGCTCTGCTACGCGGACCTCATCACCACGGTGAGCCCGAGCTACGCCAACGAGCTGCAGATGCCCTTCTACGGCGAGGGTCTGGACGACATCTTCCGCAGGCGCGCCTCGCAGCTGCGCGGCATCCTCAACGGGATCGACGTCAACCTCTGGAACCCGGCCACCGACCCGCTGATCCCCGTCGACTACGACGAGAACAGCCTGGACAAGAAGGCCGAGGACAAGGCCGCACTCCAGCGCGAGCTCGGCCTCAAGGAGGACCCGACCCGCCCGCTCATCGTCATGATCGGGCGCCTCACCAACCAGAAGGGCCTCGGCCTCGTCCGCTACGCCATGAACCACCTGATGGAGCGCGGCACCCAGGTCGCCATCCTGGGCACGGGCGACAAGGACCAGGAGGACGCGTTCAAGTACTTCGACTGGACGTACGGCGACCAGATGGTCGCGCGCATCGCCTTCGACAACGAGCTCTCGCACCGCATGTACGCGGGTGGCGACATCCTGCTCATGCCGTCGGAGTTCGAGCCCTGCGGCCTCTCCCAGATGATCGCCATGCGCTACGGCACGCTTCCCGTCGTGCGCGAGACCGGCGGCCTGCAGGACAGCGTCGTCCCGTACAACAAGTACACGGGCGAGGGCACCGGCTTCCGCTTCACCAACATGAACGCGGACGAGATGGCCAATTGCATACTCGACGCCTGCGAAGTGTTCTGGACGGACAAGGACGCTTGGATTAAGCTACAAAGGCAAGCTATGGAAACCGACTTCAGCTGGAACCGGGCGGCGGAAACCTACATGGACATCTACCACTCGCTGCACCCAGAGATCGGTCGTTAGTAACAGAAGAGGGTGTGGCTTTGAGGGCTAGGCATATTACCTCAGACAGCCAGTACAGAAACCCATTCGGCGCCGTCCAGGCGGGCGGCGCCGTTTCTGTATGGATAGACGTCTGGGACGAGCCGTCCGCCACGGCGCGGCTCCGCATCTGGATTGACGGCAAGGGCGAGAAGATCCTCGACATGGAGCGCGTGGCCCTTTCCGAGGAGGAGGCCTCCCGCTTTGGCGGCGACGTCCCCGTCCGCTTTGGCGTCACGTTCACGCCGGAGGAGCCGGAGGTCATCTGGTACTCGTTCCAGATCGTCGCGGCCGATGGCGCGGTCTGGCGCTACGGCGCCGCGCGCGAGCACGCCTGCGGCGAGGGCGCCTTCGCCTACGGCGAGCCCCCCTCGTTCCAGATCACGGTATATAAGAGCGAGCGCAAGCAGCAGCCCGACTGGTACAGGAACGGCATCGTGTACCAGATTTTTCCCGACCGCTTCTTCCGCGGCAGGGGATGGGAGAAGAACGTGGCCGCCTCGCTCGACAGGCCGCGCCGTGGGCCCGGCCGCCGTCTGGTGGAGGACTGGTACACCTACCCGCACTACGACAAGACGCCCCAGGGCCGCATGGCCAACTGGGACTTCTACGGCGGCACGCTCGAGGGCGTGCGCGAGAAGCTGCCCTACCTCGAGGCGCTCGGCATCACCGTCATCTACCTCAACCCGATCTTCGAGGCCGCGTCCAACCACCGCTACGACACGGCGGACTACCTCAGGATCGATCCGATGCTCGGGACCGAGGACGACTTCAAGGCGCTCTGCAAGGACGCCGCCTCCCGCGGCATCTCCATCATCCTCGACGGCGTCTTCAACCACGTCGGCGCGGACTCCCGCTACTTCAACAAGTACGGCAACTACGGTCCCGAGGGCGCGGCGCAGCCCACGCCCTCCAAGTACGACTCGTGGTTCACGTTCCGCGACGACGGCAGCTACTGCAGCTGGTGGGGCGTGGACGACCTCCCCGCCGTCAACGAGGACAGCCCCGACTTCCGCGAGCTCATCTGCGGCCACGACGGCGTGATCCGCAAGTGGCTGCGTCTGGGCGCGCGCGGTTGGCGCCTCGACGTGGCCGACGAGCTCTCGGACGACTTCATCTCGGAGATCAAGGCCGCCGCCCTGGCGGAGAAGCCCGACGCCGTGGTCATAGGCGAGGTCTGGGAGGACGCCACCTACAAGTTCGCGTACGGCAAGCTCCGCCACTACTTCTGGGGCTCGGAGCTCGACGCCACCATGAACTACCCCCTGCGCAAGGTGCTGCTTGAGTTCCTCACCAAC
>NZ_JBJEHW010000175.1:0-1658 GCF_051876455.1 Parafannyhessea sp. | reverse complement strand
GACGAGGCCGGGCTCGAGGGCTACGGCGACCCGTACAACCGCGCCGCCTTCCCCTGGGGCCGCGAGAACAAGGACTGCTTCAACATCTACCGCAACGCCATCGCGATCCGCAAGTCGCTCCCCGTCTTCACGGACGGCAGCTACAGGCCCTTCTCCATCGGGCGAGACGTCTTTGGCTTCTGGCGCGAGGACGCAAACTCCAAGGTCTGCGTCCTGGTCAACGCGAGCCTCGACGCCCAGCACACGGTGGCCATCCCCACGGACGGCCTCCAGGTGGACGACGTGGTCTCCGGCAGGCCGCCCAAGGTGGAGGATGGCCAGGCCAGCGTCTTCCTGTGGCCGCTCGGCACCGCCGTCCTCAACATGCACAAGGCCCAGCGCCTGCAGAAGCCCATGGAGCGCGGCATGGGCGTGGTCTGCCACGTCACGTCGCTCCCCAACCGCGAGCGCCCCGGTCGCCCCGGCACGCTGGGCGACCCCGCCTACCGCTTCATCGACTACCTGCAGAGGGGCGGCCAGCGCTACTGGCAGGTCCTGCCCGTCAACCCCACGGACCACTACGGCTCGCCGTATGCCGGCCTCTCGGCCTTCGCGGGCAACGTGTCGCTCATGTGGGGCTACGACGAGGCCGGCACGCACTTCTCGGCGGACTTCGAGGGCACGCGCGAGTACCGCGACTTCCTGCAGGACAACGAGGAGTGGCTCATCCCGTACGCAACGTTCCGCGCCATCAAGCGCCAGGTGGGCGAGAAGCCCTGGCAATCCTGGCCCAAGCGCTACCGTGAGTACACCCCGGAGCTCGCCCAGGCCAAGGAGCTCGCCGCGGACGTCCGCCGCGAGTGCGCCGTGCAGTTCGAGTTCATGCGCCAGTGGGGCGAGGTGCGCGCCTACGCCAACGCGCGCGGCATCAAGATCATTGGCGACATGCCCATGTACGTGAGCGCGGACTCCTCCGACGTGTGGGCGGAGCGCCGCTACTTCCGCGTGGACGAGGCCGGCTACCCCGCGTCGCAGGCGGGTTGCCCGCCCGACAGCTTCTCGGCCGACGGCCAGCTGTGGGGCAACCCCACCTACCGCTGGGACGTGATGCGCGCGGACGGCTACCGCTGGTGGATGCGCCGCTTCAAGCGCGCCTTCGAGCTGTACGACTACGTGCGCCTGGACCACTTCCTGGGCTTCAGCAGCTACTACAGCATCCCCAACGGCAAGCTCGCCACGGAGGGCGCCTGGAACTTTGGCCCCGGCCTCGAGCTCTTCCGCCGCGCGTACCAGGAGTTTGGCCCGCTGCCCGTCGTGGCGGAGGACCTGGGCACCGTCACGCCGGCCGTGCGGGCGCTCGTCTCCGCAACGGGCTTCCCGGGCATGGACGTGGTCCAGTTCTACAACGACGACCCGTCCGTCTCCTACGTGCCCGCGCCGGACAAGATGGTCTACAGCTCCACGCACGACACCAACACGCTGCTGGGCTGGGTGCGCGAGCACTACGGCCTGACCGAGCCCAAGGGGGCACTCCCTGATGAGGTCAAGCGCCTGCGCGCGGAGGCCGTGGCCAAGGCGGACCGCGTGATGGAAAACTGCCTGGCCACAAACGCGGACGTGGCGATGGTCACCCTGCAGGACGTGATGCGCCTGGACGAGACCCAGCGCATGAACGTCCC
>NZ_JBJEHW010000174.1:0-9248 GCF_051876455.1 Parafannyhessea sp. | reverse complement strand
CATGAGCAACGGGCTCACCCGGGCGGTGGCCTATCGCCTCGTTCGCCAGTACGCGCAGATCGAGCTCATGAGCGGCGTCACCACAATCCACACCATGGGCGGCCTGGGCGACTTCGACACGCGCTGCCGCGACGAGATTGCAGCCGGCAAGGTGCTCGGCCCGCGCATCCTCGCCGCCAACGAGGGCATATCGGTGCCAGGCGGGCACATGGCGGGTTCGGTCGCCATCGCCGCGAAATCCGTCGACGAGGCCGTTGCGCATGTCGAGCTCTCCAGGCGGCAAGGCGTTGACCTCGTCAAGCTCATGATCACGGGCGGCGTGCTCGACGGCACGCGTAAGGGCGAGGCGGGCCTGCTCCGGATGGACCCCACCATGGTGAAGGCGGTCTGCGACCGTTCCCATGCGCTTGGCTACAAGGTCGCAGCCCATGTGGAGGGCGTCGAGGGGCTCAAGGTCGCCCTCCGGAACGGCGTCGACTCCATCGAGCATGGCGCCAAGCCCGATGACGAGGTCGTGGGGCTCTTCAAGTCTACGGGCGCCACACTCTGCACGACGCTCTCGCCCGCCCTGCTCTACGCGCTGTTCGACCGCTCGGTCTCCCATGCATCTGAGGTCGAGCAGTACAACGGCAACATGGTCTTCGAGGGAATCATCGCCTGCTCCAAGGCAGCTCTCGAGGCAGGGACGCCAGTTGCACTCGGAAACGACGTGGGCTGCCCCTGGATCACGCAATACGACTTCTGGCGCGAGCTCGTCTACTTCTGCAGGTACGTGGGAGTGACCCCGGCATTCGCCCTGTACAGCGCCACGCTCGGCAACGCGCGGATAGCGGGAATAGACGACGTGACGGGATCGCTCGAGCCTGGCAAGCACGCGGACATGATCGTGACCGACGGCAACCCGCTTGAAGACCTGACCACGCTTCGCAATGTCCGGCACGTGGTGCGCGATGGAGTGTTCATTTCAGAGCCGCGTGTCAGACGCAAGCCAGAGGTCGACCGCGAACTCGACAAGTTCCTGTGAGGCACCAGCCCCTCGCTTACCCCATCGCTCGAGCAGGCTGCGATAACCACCACAGCATGGCGCGCCTCTTGAGTCACCTTGCACTCGACAGTCCGCCCCGACGCCAAACGTTATCCCCCAACAGGAAGAGCGCCACGTCCCTATCGAGGACATGGCGCTCACTTTTTGAGTCTCAGACGAGATTGCCCCGCATTCTTCCATGGAAGAATTCTTGGAAGAATGAGCCCGTTCGGAGTGTCGCGGAGTGCGTCGGAGCGAGACTTCGGTTATCTTCACTTTCGCCATTCTACCTGCGAAAACAGTGCTTTTCGCAGCGGAGTGGGACAAAGTGAGACAGGGCCTGAATCACTCCCACTCGATCGTCGCGGGCGGCTTCGGCGTGACGTCGTACACGACTCGGTTCACGCCGTCGACCTCGTCCACGATGCGGCTGGAGATGCGGCCGATCACGTCGTAGGGCAGCTTGGCCCAGTCGGCGGTCATGGCGTCGGAGGACTCCACGGCACGCACGATGATCGGGCGCTGGTAGGTGCGCTCGTCGCCCATGACGCCGACGGACTTGATGTCGGGCAGGACGGCGAAGTACTGCCAGCAGGAGTGCTCGGAGTTGCGCTCGCCCGTCTCCTGGAAGAGGCGCTCGTTGTAGGCGTCCAGCTCTTCTCGCACGACGGCGTCCGCATCCTTGAGGATGGCGAGCTTCTCCGGCGTGACCTCGCCGATGATGCGGATGGCCAGGCCGGGGCCGGGGAACGGCTGGCGGTAGACCATCTTGGCGGGCAGTCCCAGGCTCACGCCGAGCTCGCGAACCTCGTCCTTGAAGAAGTGGTCGAGCGGCTCGATGAGGTCGAAGTGCACGCCCTCGGGGAACGGGATCAGGTTGTGGTGGCTCTTGATCGTGGATGCCTTGCCGCCGGTCTTGCGCGCGCCGGACTCGATGATGTCCGGGTAGATGGTGCCCTGCGCAAGGTACTCGACCCCGTCGAGCTTCTGGGCGACGGAGAAGAACTCCTTCCAGAACTGCGTGCCGATGCGGCGGCGCTTCTGCTCCGGGTCCGTGACGCCTGCCAGGAGCTTGGCGTAGCGCTCCTCCGCGTGCACGTGGATCAGGGGCACGTTGAACTGCTTGCGGAAGACCTCCTCGACCATCTCGGGCTCGCCCTTGCGGAGCATGCCGTGGTTCACGAAGACGCAGGTCAGCTGGTCGCCGATGGCGCGGTGCACGAGCGCGGCCACGACGGAGGAGTCGACGCCGCCGGAGAGCGCGAGGATCACCTTGCTGTCGCCCACCTGCTCGCGGATCGCCGCGACCTTCTCGTCGATGATGTTGTCCATGGTCCAGTTGGGCTCGAGGCCGCAGACCGCGAAGAGGAAGTTCTTGAGGATGTCGCGACCGTGGGCGGTGTGGCGCACCTCGGGGTGGAACTGCGTCGCGAAGAGGTTGCGCGACGCGTCCTCCATGGAGGCGACGGGACAGGCGTCCGTGACGGACGTGATGGTGAAGCCCTCGGGCACGTCGGACACGGCGTCGCGGTGGCTCATCCAGACGGTCTGCTCCTCGGGGGTGCCGTCCAGGATGCGGCTCTGGCCCTGGCGGCGGATCGTGGCGGGGCCGTACTCGCCCTTCTCCGTGTGGCCGACCTTGCCGCCCAGCTTGACGGCCATGATCTGCTGGCCGTAGCAGAAGCCGAGGACGGGGATGCCCAGCTCGAACACGCGGGCGTCCATGTCGGGCGCGTCGTCCGCATAGACCGAGGCGGGGCCACCCGAGAGGATGATGGCGGAGGGGGCCATGGCGGCGAGCTCGTCCGCGGAGATGTCGCACGGGACGATCTCGGAGTACACGTGCAGGTCGCGAACGCGCCTTGCGATGAGCTGACCGTACTGTGCGCCAAAGTCGAAGACAGCCACGAACTGCTTGGGCCTGTTGTTCTGCATGGATTCCTCCGCAATCGGTGTTAAAGAAAGCCAACCGCTATCATGCCACGACTGGCGCGGGCGTGCCGCCCACGGTGGGGCTTGGCGCGAGAAGAACAGAGTTTCTCGCCCGCGTCTTGGCGGGACGCCAGACTATCTTGCCTTTTATGAACTTCGTAAGGTGTTAGCTGGCGATATGTAATATGAATTGGTTAGGCTTTCGTCAAGCGTAACTCCAACGGAAGGAATCGTCTTGGCGCGAAAGAACATGAGGGACAACGACCTCCTGAGGGACGCGCGCTCCCTCTCGCGCCATTCGTCGCGGGCGCACTATGCGCAGGCACGCGGCAGGCGCAGGACCCACAAGATCCTGAGGATCGTCCTCGTGACGGTGCTCGCGGTCATCGTCGCCGGCGGCGCGGCGGTGTGGGCGTACGTCAACAACATCAACTCGCGCCTCCGCGGCAACCTCGACAGCAAGCTCATGAGCACGCTCACCACCAAGGAGGCGGGCGAGCCGTTCTACATGCTGCTCCTGGGCGTGGACAAGGACAGCTCGCGCAGCTCGAGCAAGGAGTTTGGCTCCAGCTCGAGTGCCTACCGCTCGGACTCCATCATGCTCGTCCGCGTCGACCCGCAGAAGAAGAAGGTCACCATGGTCTCCATCCCGCGAGACCTCAAGGTGGACATGGGCAGCCACGGCACGCAGAAGCTCAACGCGGCGTACTCCATCGGCGGCGCGAGCTATGCCGTCAAGATGGTCGAGAAGATCGCGGGCGTGAGCATCTCGCACTACGCCGAGATCGACATGGACGGCATGGAGGAAGTGGTGAACGCCGTGGGAGGCGTCACCGTGACGCTGCCCGTGGCCGTGAAGGACCCCAACTACACGGGCCTCGACCTTCCCGCGGGCAAGCAGAAGCTCGACGGCAAGACCGCGGCGCTCCTGTGCCGCGCGCGCCACGCGTATGACAGCTACGGCGCGGGCGACTTCTATCGCGCCGCGAACCAGCGCGCCGTGATCGCGGCCGTCGCCAAGAAGGTGCTCAAGAGCAGCCTCACCACCATGACGAGCACCGTGAGCGCAATGGCCGACATGGTGAACACGGACATGAGCGCGAGCGACATCGTGTCCCTCGCGAGCGAGATGCGCGGCATGGACTCCAGCAAGGACATCATGAGCGGCCTCGCCCCAACCACCAGCAAGTACATCGGCGGCGTCTCGTACGAGATCATGGACGACGACGCCTGGCAGAAGATGATGAAGCGCGTCGACGCAGGCAAGTCGCCCTACTCGAGCTCGAGCGAGGACCCGACCGCTGGCGTCGCGGCCTCGAGCGGCAGCACGACCACGGCGGACTCGTCCGACAGCTCCTCGTCCGACGACTCGGGCTCGAGCGACGGCTCCGACTCCAGCTCGAGCAAGGCCGAGTACACGGGCAGCGTGACGGTGCTCAACGGCTCCGGCGTGAGCGGGCTCGCAGGCCAGGAGGCGAGCGAGCTTAACGCCGCGGGCTTCCAGGCGCAGTCCGGCAACGCCAACGGACCCGTCAGCACCACCAAGGTGATCTACAACGGGTCCGACGCCCTCGGCAAGGCGAAGGGCGTCGTGAAGACGCTCGGGCTCGATGTGACCCCAGTCGCAAACGACGGAAGCTACGGAACCTCCCAGGACGTTATCGTGGTCCTGGGGCAGGATCAGTCATAACACGCGGCACCCGCGCCGACGTTGCGCGGAGGCCGCACAAGGAGGAGACGTGGGAAAGCACAGTGCGAAGGCGCCGCAGACGTCAGGTGCCACGGAAGGGCAGATCCAAGCCCCGCTTCCCGACGTCCCCAAGACGTCGTCCCGCAAGGCCGGGTTCCGCTCCGGCCACGAGGGCGGTCCTTCTCGCCCGGAGGCGCCCTCCAACCCCAACGCGCCCCGCTACTCCAGGGCCAAGGGCGCGGGCGAGTACATCGAGAAGCGCAGGCGCCGTGGCCGTCACCACATCCTGCGCACGGTGCTCATCGCGGTCCTTGCGGTCATAGTCTCCGGCGGCGTCGCCGTGGCGGCGTACATCCACCACATCAACAGCACCATCAACGCAGGGGTCGACTCAAAGCTCCGCAAGGCGCTCGTGGAGACGAAGGACGCGGGCGACCCGTTCTACATGCTGCTGCTGGGCATCGACAAGGACGAGGAGCGCGCGGACAGCAGCGAGTACGGCAAGGACTACAGCGCCTACCGCACAGACACGATCATCCTCGCGCGCGTCGACCCGCGCAACAAGAAGGTCACGCTCATCTCCATCCCGCGCGACACGATGATCGACATGGGCAGCCACGGCACCCAGAAGATCAACGCGGCGTACTCGTTTGGCGGGGCCGCGTACGCGACGGAGGTCGTGAGCAAGTTTGCCGGCGTGAGCATATCCCACTACGCCGAGATCGACATGGACGGCTTTGCCGACGTAGTCGACGCCATCGGCGGCGTGACCGTGAACCTGCCCGTCGCCGTGAAGGACCCCAACTACACGGGCCTCGACCTGCCCGCCGGCAAGCAGACGCTCGACGGCAAGACTGCGGCGCTGCTGGGCCGCGCGCGCCACGCGTACGACTCCTACGGCGGCGGCGACTTCTATCGCGCCGCCAACCAGCGCATGCTGATCGGCGCCGTGATCAAGAAGGTCATGGGCTCGGGTGCCGCCACGATCGTCTCCACGGTCAACACGCTGGCCGGCTACGTCACGACCGACATGACCGTGAGCTCCATCACGTCGCTCGCGACGAACTTCGCCGGCATCGACGTGGACAAGGACATCTACTCCGGCCAGTGCCCCACCACCTCCGAGTACGTGAACAACACCTGGTACGAGGTGTGCGACACGGACGCGTGGACCAAGATCATGAACCGCGTGGACAAGGGCCTTCCGCCGTACAGCAGCGCCTCGCAGGACTTCACGGCCGGCGTCGCGGGCTCCGTGGGCGTGAGCACGTCCGACTCGAGCGGCTCGAGCGGCTCGGACGACTCGTCCTCGAGCAGCACGACGGTGACGCCCGAGTACTCCGGAACGGTCCTCGTGCTCAACGGCACGACAACGGCGGGCGTGGCCGGCAAGGGTGCCTCGACCCTCTCCAGCGCGGGCTTCACCACCAGCACCAACGACGCCCCGAGCGTCCAGAGCAAGACCGCCGTCTACTACAACGGCAGCGCCCAGGCCAAGGCAGCCGGCGTCGCGAAGTCGCTCGGGCTCAGCGTGACGCCCACGGCAAACGACGGCAGCTGGGACAGCTCCGTCGACGTGGTGGTCGTGTTCGGGACCGACTGGACGAGCGGCACCGCGGCCACCACGGGCACGACGACCACGAGCTCCACGACCACAACGTCCGCTGGCAACTAGGCGGTCGCGCCCCCGCGACAAGCCAAGACAAAGGCAGGCGCCCTTCTCCCCCATCCTGCCCAGGGGAGAAGGGCGCCCTCTCTTGTCGTGCGTCCGTACTGGCTTGCGCCCGTCTGTGGGTCCCTACACGTTGAAGCGGAAGACCATGATGTCGCCGTCCTGGACGACGTAGTCCTTGCCCTCCATGCGCATGCGGCCAGCCTCCTTGGCACCCTGCTCGCCGCCGAGGCTCACGTAGTCATCGTAGCTGATGGTCTCGGCCTTGATGAAGCCCTTCTCGAAGTCGGAGTGGATGACGCCGGCGGCCTCGGGGGCCTTCGCGCCGATGCGCACCGTCCAGGCGCGGACCTCCTTGGGGCCCGCCGTGAAGAAGCTCTGCAGGCCGAGCAGGCGGTACGCCGCCTGGGCCAGCGTCTCGAGGCCCGAGCGCTCGAGGCCCATGGACTCCAGGTACTCGGACGCCTCCTGGGGGTCGAGGTCGGCAAGCTCCGCCTCGACCTCGGCGCAGATGGGGATGGCCTTCTGGCCGTCGATCTCGAGGTCGTCGTGCAGTTGGTCCTCGTCGCAGTTGGCCACGTAGAGCATGGGCTTCATCGTGAGGAGGAAGAGGTCGTGCGCGGCGGCGCGCTCGTCGTCGGTGAGGTCGCAGGTGGCCGCGCGGTTGCCCTCGTTCAGCCAGGCCTGCAGCTTGAGCGCGACGTCCAGGCGCGGCTTCATCTCCTTGTCGCGCTTGGCCTCCTTCTCGAGCTTGGGGATGGAGCGGTCGAGCGAGCCGAGGTCCGCGAGGATGAGCTCGGTCTGGATGGTGTCGACGTCGGCCGCCGGGTCGACGAAGGCGCCGGTCCTGCCGGTCTCGCGCATGACGTTGGGGTCCTTGAAGTAGCGGACGACCTCGCAGATGGCGTCGCAGTTGCGGACGTTCGCGAGGAACTGGTTGCCCAGGCCCTCGCCCTTGGAGGCGCCCTTCACGAGGCCTGCGATGTCCACGAACTCGACGCTCGCGGGAACGATCCTCGCGGGGTGGACCATCTCGGCGAGCTTGTCGAGGCGCGCGTCAGGCACGTCCACGATGCCCACGTTGGGGTCGATCGTCGCGAAGGGATAGTTTGCCGCGAATCCGCCCTTGCGCGTGAGCGCCGTGAACAGGGTCGACTTGCCCACGTTGGGAAGGCCTACGATGCCGATTGAAAGTGACACGTCCTCATCTCCGTCTGGTTCAGCCGCTCGGGCGGCTTGGGTTCCTACTCGTCCGCAAGGCGCTCGAGTCCGTCGAGCACCTTGTTAAGTTGCTTCTTGCCCTCGGCCTTGGTCTTCTCGATCCTGGCCCTCTGCTTCTCTGCGGCGCGCTTGCGGCGCTCCGCCTCCTCGTCGCGGACGACGAGGTCCGCGGTGTCGCACTTCTGCATGGTGAGGGCACCCTCCGGGCACACCTTCGCGCAGACGCCGCAGTTGACGCAGTACGCCGGCTCCACGGAGAAGTGCCCCTCGTGGTCGAGGTCGCAGGCGTGCACCGTGCACGCCTCGACGCAGTCGCCGCATGCGGTGCAGAGCGTGGGGTCGCACGCGGGGACCTCGAGGTCGGCAAAGCCCTTGGCCAGGCCGTTGTGCGCCTGTATGGTCGTGAGCATGATCTTGCGGCCCTGCATCAGGATGCGGCGGTCCCGCTCGCTCGTCTTCGCGCCCACGGCGCGCTCGAGCGAGTTCTGGAGCTCGATCATCTTGTCGGAGTGGGCCTGGACCTTGTTCGCGATGGCGGCCGCGCCGGCGACCATCGGGTTCGTGGACGAGACCGCAGTCGCACCCGCCCTCACGACGGACGACATGAACTGCCCGCGCTTGAACTCGCGCGTCTGCTCGTGCGTGAGGTCCTTCTCGCTCACCTCGAGGCCCATGGCCCCGTGGCTCAGCCGCTCGCCCTCCGCGATGGCCTCCGAGAAGGCACGCTCGCCCGTCGTGGTGCGGCACTTGTCGCAGATGCCCAGCGGCAGGTAGACGCTGATGTTCTTGTACTCGGCGAGAAGAGCGAACCACGTCTCCTTCGAGACCGCGCCGACGCACGGCAGCAGGACCTCGTTGTCCTTGGGGATGCGCCCGAGCGCGCGCGTGCACGTGACGTAGCACTGCTCGTACTCGCTCGCGACCTCGGAAATCTTGTCGTACAGGCTCTTGGGCGTCACGTTGTACGCCACGAAGACCTCGGTCGGGCAGGCCGGGCTGCACAGGCCGCACTTGCGGCAGTTGTCCGCAAGCTTGACGCCGTTCTTCGTGATGGTGATGGCGTTCACGGGACAGACGTCCAGGCACCTGTGGCACGCCTTCAGGTCGCCGGAGGCCACGTCCAGGCAGAAGAGCGAGTTGACGCGGGGGCGCTCCTTGTAGTTGGACGGGTCGTACAGGTTCTGCGAGTCCGGGTCGGCAGCAAGGGAGTCCGCGATGCCACCGAACGGGTTCTTGACGGCCTTCCAGTCGTTCTGGATGTCGATCAGGTCGTCGATTACGTCGCGCTTTCCTGCCATGTCTCCCCCTTCTTCCACGAGCTGCAATTGTACCGCTTTGCGAACTCTTCCACACCATCACGGCGCCATGGCCACAGACCGCTACAAAAAGGCCCGGGCCCGAGGGATTCCCCCGGGCCCGGACCCATGGCTCAATGTCTATCGACGCTCGCTACGCCTTAGTACATGCCGCCACCCTGGCCGCCCTGTGCGGCAGCCGCGGAGATGGCCTCCTCGATGGTGGTGTTCTTCGGCTCGTCGGAGACGGTCGCCTCGGTGATGAGGATCAGGGACGCGACGGAAGCGGCGTTCTGGAGCGTGGTGCGGGTGACCTTGACGGGGTCGAGGACGCCCATCTCGATCATGTTGCCCCACTTGCCGTTGGCGGAGTTCAGGCCCTCGCCCTCGGGCAGGCCCTTGATCTTCTCGACC
>NZ_JBJEHW010000173.1:0-2008 GCF_051876455.1 Parafannyhessea sp. | reverse complement strand
GGCGTCGACATCAAGCCGGCCGGCGCAGACGCGTAGAGCGCGCAGCGGATTCGCCGGCGCGGAACGCCGAACCTTCGAAGCACGTCGCCGAAAACAGAACGGGGGCGGATGCCGTTGTGAACTGCGTCCCAAAACTTGGACGGGATAAATAAGAGCCTATGCCGCAAGGGCCTGGTTCCGGAACTCCTCCGGAGTCAGGCCCTTCAGCCCAACCTGCCTCCTCTCCGTGTTCCAGTGGACGATGTACGCGTCGAGGTCCGCCTTGAAGGACTCGAAGCTGTCCCATTCGCGCCCTCGGGAGAACTCGTCCTTGAGGTGCCCGAAGACCTGCTCGGTCGCGGCGTTGTCGAGGCAGTTCCCCTTGCGCGACATGCTCTGCCTGATGCCCATCTCCCTCAGCCTGCCGCACCACGCGTCGCTCTGGTACTGCCAGCCCATGTCGCTGTGCAGCACGGGCGCCGCCCCCTCGGGCATCCTCTCCGCCAGCTGCCCGAGGAGGTCCAGCTGCTGGGCCATGTTGGGCGACTCCGACACCGACCACGCGACGATCTCCTTGCTGGCGAAGTCGTAGACCGGGGCGAGGTAGGCCTTGCCCCACGGCTGGCTGAACTCGGTGACGTCGGTCCCCATCTTCTGCCAGGGCAGCTCCGCCGAGAAGTCGCGGCCCACCACGTTCTCGAACGTCCTCCCCACGACGCCCCTGTAGGAGTTGTAGCGGTGGTAGTCGCTCTCCCGCCTGATGCCGCAGCTGATCCCCATCTCGCGCATCATCTTGAGGACCGTCTTGTCCGCGATGCGCGCGCCGCACTCGGCGCGCAGGGCCATGGCGATCTGCCTGTGGCCGCACCCGTTGGGCGTGCGCGAGAAGACCTCGGCCACCTTCCGGCGCAGCTCGGGCCGCGTCTCCCGCTTCGGGCGCGAGAGCGCGTAGTAGTACGTCGACCTGGCCAGCCCCGCGCATCCCAGGAGGTCGCCGAGCCTGTGGCGCCCTGAAAGCCCGCGGACTATCTCCGCCCGCTCCGCCCTTGAGAGCGCTTTCGGGCCTTCAGGGCGATTGATTTTTTTAGGTAGGCGTTCTCGGCCTCGAGGCGCCTGACCCGCTCCTCGAGCTCCTCCTCCCGCGTGAGCGCCCTGGGCGCCGGCTTGGAGCCCCTGGGCCTGCCCTTGGGCTTGGGCCTCAGCGCCTCCGCGCCGCCCCTGCGGTACGCCGCGCACCATCTCTCGAAGGACGAGAGCGACGCGATCGAGAGCCTGGACATGACCTCGGCCCTGCTCTCCCCGCCGTCGACGAACGCCCTCGCAGCTGCGAGCTTCGTCTCGTAGTCGTACGTCCTGTGGACCGCGCCCATCTGCAGCAGCACCTCCGAACCGACGGACCTGTATGCCATGTGCCATTTTCCCACGGTTCCGCGGGGCAGTCCAAGGAGTTTGGCGACGGTCGCGGAACCCGCGCCCTCATCGAAAAGGGCCAGTGCCCGCCGTCTCATGTCGATGTCGTATTCGGTCAAAGCAAAACACCCCATTTCTTGGTGTCCAAGAAATGGGGTGCAGTTCATACGCCGCAGGGTCCCTCTTCTTTACGTTCTACGGCCAGCGCCGCGCTACAGCTCGCGTTCCACGACGGCCGCGACGCGCTCGCACGCCGATTGGGCAACCTCGGCCGAGGAGGCCTCCACCATCACGCGGATGAGCGGCTCGGTACCGCTCGGACGGATGACGACGCGCCCTTCGTCGCCGAGGTCGGCCTCCACGGCCGCCACCTCGTCGGCGATCGCCTTGTTGCCCTCGAGCGCGTGCTTGTCGGCAACCTTGACGTTGATGAGCGTCTGCGGGTAGCGGGTCATCACCTTCGCCGCCTCGGACACCGTCTTGCCCGAGCGGACGACCGCTGCCAGGAACTGGCAGGCCGTCATCAGGCCGTCGCCGGTTGAGTTGTACTGCAGCAGAATCATGTGGCCCGACTGCTCGCCGCCGATCGCGTAGCCGTGCGCGCGCATCTCCTCGAGCA
>NZ_JBJEHW010000172.1:0-2010 GCF_051876455.1 Parafannyhessea sp. | reverse complement strand
ACCCCACGAGCGTCGGGTCGATGGCCACGGCCGCGGCAAGCGGGTCGTGCAGGCCACAGCCGCCCAGGTAGGGGGCGTTCTTCTCGTACGCGCCGATGTAGTGGCCGACCATCGCCACGTAGGCACGAGCCGCGGGCGTGTCAATCTGGCGCCACTCGTCGAGCGCACGCCTGGTGAGGACCGTCTGGTGCGTGACGTCGAGCCCCACCATCGTCGCGTCCACGCCCGAGCGGAAGACCTCGTTGGCGGCCTCCGGGTCCTGGTCGATGTTCGCCTCCGTCCAGGCGTTGACGTTGCCCGGCACCGTGAGGGCGCCGCCCATGAGCACCACGTGGAGGCGGTCCTTGAGCGAGGGGTCCCTCCGGAGCGCCGCCGCGAGGTTGGTCGGGGCACCCGTCGGCACGTAGGCGAGCTCGTCCCCGTAGCGGTGCGCCGCCTCGATGATGAAGTCGACTGCCGGCTGGTCCTGCACCGGGCGCTCCGCATCCGGGATGACCACGTTGCCGATGCCGTTGGCACCGTGGATCAGTGCAGTGGACTCGCTCACCGCAAAGCCGTCGCGGCCCATGGCGTGCGGGAGTCCCGCAAAGACCGGCACCTCGGGGTGGCCCAGCAGCTCCGTCAGGGCAAGGCTGTTGCGAACGCCCTGTTCAAGCAACACGTTTCCGTACGTCCCGGTGATGCCCACAAGCTCCGCGTCCGGGCTTCCCAGCACGTAGGCGATGGCCAGCGCGTCGTCGATTCCGGTGTCCAGGTCGAGGATGATCTTCTTCATGTCAAGCTCCCGTGACGTCCGCCCTCGTTCACGTCTAGAGTATAGCCAGCAACGGCCGGCGCACGGCGGGCCCACGTCACGCAAGGGGGCGCCCATGATCTGGTTCACCTCGGACCTCCACCTCGGCCACGAGAGCCTGGCCACCCAGAAGCGCGGATTTTCCATCCTCGCGGCGATGGAGCACCTCATCATCCAGAACGTGAACGTCCGCGTGGCGCCCACGGACACGCTCTACGACCTGGGCGACTTCTCGTTCCGCTGCACGGTGGAGCACGCGCGCGAGCTAAGGGAGAAGATCGTCTGCCGCAAGGTGCACCTGATTGCGGGCAACCACGACAAGGACTGGTCGCGGCCCGAGGTTACCAAGACCTTCTCGCTCGACCCTCCCCTCATGCGGATGAAGACGCCGGAGGGGCAGGTCCTCGTGCTCTGCCACTACCCGCTTCTCAGCTGGGAGGCCATGCGCCGCGGCGCCGTCATGCTCCACGGACACATCCACTCTGGCATGGGCGAGCCGGCGCCGGGCTCGTACAATGCGCGCATGCGCGAGCAGGGGATCCTGCGCTACGACGTGGGCGTGGACGCCAACGGCATGGCACCCGTGTCGCTGGACGAGGTGCTCGCCTGGTTCGACGGCGTGGAGCCGCGGGAGGGTGCCACGCTTGAATCCGCCAGCCTGGACGTGATGGTCTATGTGGACGACGTCGAGGCGTGCCGGAGGTACTGGACGGAGCGGCTCGGCTTTTGTGAGGCCACCCGGCGTCCGGGGCCTGCCGGAAGCGACGCGTGGTGCCTCTCCTTCGGGACCTCGGGCGCACGGGTCGTGCTCATGGACAAGCGGCTCGTGAAGGAGTCCTCGCCAGAGGTGAGCACCGCCATGCCGTCGCTCCTCTTCCGCGTGGCGAACGTGGACGCGTACCACGACGAGCTCGAGGGCCGGGGCGTCACGCTCTCCCCCATCTCGGACGCAGGCGGCATGAGGTCGTTCGCGTTCTGCGACGGCGAGGGCCACTGGATGGCGGTCGCTCAGGCCTAAGAAGAGCAAGCAAATTGATTGAGGGCCCATCCCCACATCGCAGTGGGAACGGGCCCTCGGGCCTTGCATTTGTGCTGCTACACGGCGTAGATGATCGAGCAGGCGACGCAGAGTCCTCCGCCAAAGACCAGCGTGAACGCCACGACGGGCCACACGAACTTGAGCCAGTGCGAGTACTGCATGTCGAGCATCTGGAGCG
>NZ_JBJEHW010000171.1:0-9369 GCF_051876455.1 Parafannyhessea sp. | reverse complement strand
GGCAACACCACGGCCGCCACGGGCAAAGGCTTCGCCATCGGTTCGGCGGCCCTGACGGCCCTCGCGCTGCTTGCCGCGTCCGCGGAGGCACGGGAGGGTTCGGGCAGGCTGACCATTGCCCCTGCCAGCGGCGAGCACTCCTACCAGGCATACAGGCTATTCTCGGCTACGGTGGGAGCCGACGGCGGCATGCGCGACGTCTCGTGGAAGGGATGCATGGGAGGGGACTTCTATAAGCTGCTGGGCAATCCCGACAGCGCGCAGGAGGCGCTCGCGCTGGTGGAGCGTGGCGTCCGAAAGGATGGCGCGTCGTACCTCGCCAAACTCGCCACGTGGGCGCACGAGGCACGCGGCGTCCCTGATCCGCTGCCGCTCCGCACGGGTGAGGCGACGGCCCTTTCAGAGGGTGTCTGGCTCCTCACGAGCGAGCAGGTACAACCGATCCTTGTGCCCATGGGCAGCAAGGACGTGACCGTGAACGAGAAGGGCGTGCGTCCCAGCCTTGAGAAGCGCGTGCGCAACGACACCCGTGGCGAGCGCAAGTTCGCGCGTGCCTGCGACGCTTCCGCGGGGGACGCCGTCCGCTACCGGCTTGTTGGCACGCTCCCCAGCGACTACGACTCCCTGGAGCGGTTCCGCTACGCCTTTGTGGACGAGCCGTCGGAGGCGTTGGAGGTGGACAGGGACTCCGTCGCCGTGAGCGTAGAGCATGCGGACGGCACGACGGAGGGCGTGTCCGAAGGGTTTGACGTGACGCTGGATGATGGGACGCTGCGCGTGGAGTTCGCGAACCTTGCGGCCGCCTGCCCGAAGGCGTCCTACGGTGATCGCGTTGTCGTGCGGTACGTGGCCCACCTCGCGGCCGGCAAGGCCAAGGTCGGCCTGACGGAGGGGAACGGTAACACGGCGCACGTCGAGTACTCAAGCGGCGACGGCGGCGAGATGGGCGTCACGCCCACCGACAGCGCCACCGTCCACACGTACCGCATCGCGCTCAAGAAGGCCGATCCGGACGGGCGCACGGGGCTTGCCGGGGCCAAGTTCGTCGTCGCGAGGAAGGACGGCACGTTCCTCTCGCCCTCCGGAACCTGGGTGAGGGACGAGTCGACGGCACAGATCGTGACGGACGAGAAGGGCGAGGCCACGCTCTTGGGACTGGGTTCCGGCGAGTACGCCATCCGCGAGGTCGAGGCCCCCGCCGGCTACGCCAGGATTGAGGGTGACATCCCGCTGCACATTGCCGGCAATCCCGAGGAGCGGACGCTCGACGCGACGTGCGAGCATGCTTCCGCGCGCGTGACCTCGGTCGATGCGGGGTCCGGGACGGTGACGCTCGAGGTTCGCGACCCGCGTGCGGCCATTGTGGGCGGCTCGGGAGTTCCCAGGACAGGCGACTCCGGCGTGCTGCCTTGGGTAGCCGGCGTGGCTGCCGCCTGCGTGGCCCTCGCGATGGCGGCGCGCGACTGGCGACAGACGGGTCATCCATCGGAAGCGTCCGTATGACCACGTTTGAGCAGGGTGCGGCGCAGGGGGTAATCCCATGCGTGCGGCGGTGCGAGGCCGTCCCAAAACCGCGACATCGCCGTGGGAGGCTGCGTCGCGCCCTGCCCGTGCTGGGCATCGTGCTCGGGCTCGCTGTGCTGGCGACGCCGCTCATGCTCGACCTTTGGGAGGGGGTCCGGGCGCGGGAGGCCGTCAGCAGCATGACGGACCAGGCGGAGGCGATGGACCCCAAGGTCAGGAAGGAGCTTCTGGCTCAGGCTCGCGCCTACAACCGCGTGCTCGCGGGGGAGAGGACCTCCATCCCCACGAGCAGGATACTGCCTTACGGGAAGCAGCTCATGGGCGAGGGGCAGGGCGTGGTCTCCGTCATCAAGGTTCCAAGTGTCGGCATCGACCTTCCGATCAGGCTGGGTACGTCCGACGAGGTCCTTTCCTCCGGCGCGGGCCACCTCGAGGGCTCGTCGCTTCCCGTCGGCGGCACGTCGACCCATACCGTGCTCATGGGACACTCCGGCCTTCTGGGCAGCAGGATGTTCGACGACATCCGGCAGCTGCGCAAGGGCGACAGCTTCTACCTCTGGACGCTCGGGAGACGGCTGAGGTACGAGGTGATCGAGACCAGGGTCGTGCTTCCCGAGGAGGTGAAGAACCTCGAGATCAAGCACGGGAGCGACCTCTGCACGCTGGTGACCTGCACCCCCTATGGGATAAACGACCACAGGCTGCTCGTGACGGGCCGGAGAGTGCATGATGGCGGGGGAGGAAGTCGGACGTCCGCCCAAGGCGAGGTGCCCGTTCCGCACTACCGCGTGCTGATCCTAGGCCTTGGCGTGGCGTTCACGGTCGCGGGCTGGCTCGTTCGCCGCGTCGCGCGGGGGAGAAGGACGGCCCTCCGACCGCGACACATGCGGACTAGCGAAGCGAATCGACCAGTGCCTGTGCGACCCTCAGGCCATCGGTTGCGGCGCTCATGATGCCACCGGCGTAGCCCGCACCCTCGCCGCAGGGCCAGAGCCCGCTTGCAGAGACCGACTGGCAGTCCTTGCCGCGCGTGACGCGGACGGGCGAGCTCGAACGCGTCTCGACTCCCGTGAGGACGGCGTCGCGCGTGTCGAAGCCCCTGAGCTGGTGGGCCATCTTGGGTATGGAGGCACGCAACGTCTCCGTTATGTAGGGAGGGAGGCACTTCTCTACGCTGCCCCAGGCAACGCCACGCGGGTAGGTTGGGGCGATGCTGCCCTGCGCGGTGGAGGGGACGCCCTGCAGGAAGTCGGACACGAGCTGGGCGGGGGCGACGTAGCCTCCACCGCCAAGCTCGAAGGCCGCCCGCTCGCACCTGCGCTGGAGGGCGACGCCCTCGAGCACGTCGTCGCCAGGCAGGTCCGTGGGGAACACGTTTGCGAGGAAGCCCGAGTTGGCGTTCGTGCCAGCCCGGTCGGAAAGGCTCATGCCGTTCGTGACCACGCCGCCGGGCTCGCTGGCAGCCGCGACGACGTAGCCGCCCGGGCACATGCAGAACGAGAAGGCGCTGCGGCCGTCCGCGAGGTGGGACACGAGCTTGTATGGCGCGGCGCCAAGTGCAGGGTGACCTGCGAAGGGGCCGTACTGCGACTTGTCGACCATGGACTGGAGGTGCTCGATGCGAACGCCCATGGCAAAGGTCTTCCGCTCGAGGGTGACGTCCCTGCTCTTGAGGAGCTCGAAGACGTCGCGGGCGGAGTGCCCGCACGCGAGGACGAGGTTGTCTGTGGGGACCCGCTCTTCCACTGCGAGGTCGGTCTCCGGGTCGCGCCATTCGAGCGTGACTGACGTTACGTGCCGGGCGGGATCACGTGCGATGCCAATGTCCGTGAGCCGACACTCGAGACGCACCTCGCCGCCAAGGTCGCGAATCCTGTTGAGGATGTTCGTGACGACGGTGGGGAGGATGTCGCTCCCGACGTGGGGCTTTGCGTCCCACAGGATCTCGCGAGGCGCGCCGGCGTCGACGAACGTCTGGAGGATGAACCGATGGGCGGGGCTCTTCGTGCCGGTGGCGAGCTTGCCATCCGAGAACGTCCCGGCACCGCCGAGGCCGAATTGGATGTTGGACTCGGGGTCGAGCTTGCCTGTCTGGTTGAAGCGCTCGATCGCCCGGCTTCGGCGTGTCGCGTCCTGGCCGCGTTCGACGAGCAGCGGCCTCAGCCCCGCCTCTGCGAGTGCGAGTGCGCAGAAGAGCCCCGCGCATCCCGCGCCCACGACGACGGGACGCTTGGCAGGCTGCGTTCCGAGGTGCGCCGGCAGGCCGAAGGGCTTGTCGGCGGCGGTGCGCACGTTCTTCTCTGCATGGTGGGCGCGAAGCTTTGCGAGGAGGGCCCTCTCGGCATTGGCGCCGCCCCGAAGGGCTACGCGTGCGGTGTACAGGAAGTGCACGTCGTTCTTCTTGCGGGCGTCGATCGAGCGCTTGCGCGGCTCGACGGAGAGGATGTCGTCGGGAGCGACGTGCAGCCTACGTCGCACCGCCTTGGCGAGCGCGAGCTCCTCCGTGCGGAGGGTTCCATCGAGCTGGTCGACGGGGATGCGGATTCCAGAGATGTCAAGCACTTCGACTCCTGATGCCTACGCTGTTAAAGTTCCGTCCGCTGTTGCGGGCCTGTGGCCACGCGTGCGCTGCGAGATGCTACCTGGTGGCTGCGCTCGTACCTGCGACCATGCCGCCCTTCCACGCCCAGGACAGGTTGAAGCCGCCGCACTCTCCGTCCACGTCGAGGGCCTCGCCCGCCGCGAAGAGACCGGGGGAGGAGACGCACTCGAGCGTCTGCGGGGAGAACTGGTCGTTTGCGAGACCGCCCCTGAGCACCTGTGCCTGGGCGACTTCCGTCGTGCCCGTCGCGCGAAGCGGGTACGCCTTCGCGAGGGCGACGAGCGCCTTGGAGTCCGTGTTGGCCTCCGCGGTCCCGTTGCCGTCGAGCGACCAGCGCGACCTGGCAAGTCCCTCGAGTATGGCCGCGAGGTCCGGATCGAGGACGCCGTCGAGGCAACCGGGCTCGAAGCTGCCCTTGAAAAACGGGTCGACCATCTGTTGGAGCTCCGATGCCGTGAGGTCGGGCAGGAGGTCGAGCTCCACGAGGTCACCTGGCGCGACGTGGCGCGACATGTTGAAGATCACTATGCCGGAAAGCCCGTAGGGCCTCACGAGCACCTCGCCGCGCTCGCTCCAGATGGGGAAGCGGGTGTGGGTGAGCTGGACCCGCGCCGTGAGGCGACGACCGTCCAGCTCGAGGATTGGGTTGGGCTCCGTGCCCACGGGGCAGAGAACGCCGGAAGTGGGGACGGTCCTGAGACCGAGGCCGCGTGCAACGTCAAGACCGCCGTCGGATTGCGTGCCGCCCGTGGCGAGGACGACGCTGTGTGCGGACACGTCGTGCGTGGCGTCGCTGCCAAAGCCATCCTTGTAAGTGACTACGTACCCGTCGCTCTCGCGCCTGACAGCGGCGACGCTTCTCGCGGGGGCGAGCGTCACGCCGGCGTTGCGCGCGCGGTGGAGAAGGACGTTGCGCACGGAGGTCGCGCGCTTGGACAGGGGATAGAGCCGCTCCTCCTCCAGGCACCAGCGCATGTCGCACTGGCGGAAGAAACCCAGCACGTCCTTGAGCGGGTCGTTTCCGAAGACCGCCCCGACGAACTCGGGGTCGTTGTAGTACTTCTCCGCGAGGCCGACGTTGCTGAAGTTGCAGCGGCCGTTTCCCGTTGCGAGGATGCTGCGGCCGCACTCGGGGGAGGACTCGAGGACCAAGGTCCGCGCGCTCTTCTCGCCCGCGCAGATTGCCGCGGTGAGGCCTGCGGCGCCGCCACCGATCACGACCACGTCGTAGGACGCGGCGACCTCGATGGAGGACGCCGCGTCAAGCTGGGCCTCGCGTTGCTTTGCGCGGGACGGTGCCTTGTGCTTGCGCGTGTTGGTCGCGGCCATGCGCTAGGCCTCCACCGCGGCTACCGCCTTGGGGATGAGGCCGTCGGGGAGCGCGGACTCGAAGTCGCCGGCGTCGCAGGCCGCCGCCACCTCGGGGTCGATGGGAATGCGGCCGAGGTCGGCGATCTTGAACTCGTCCACGATCTCCTGCAGGTGGGAGGGGCCAAAGGGCTCGAGCCTGCGTCCGCAGTCCGGGCACTCCATGTAGCTCATGTTCTCCACGACGCCGATGACGGGGACGTTCATCATGGCGGCCATCTTGACGGCCTTGCCCACGATGACCTGAACCAGGTCCTGCGGGGAGCTCACGATCACGACGCCCTCGATCGGGAGGGACTGGAAGACCGTGAGGGCTACGTCGCCGGTTCCCGGGGGCATGTCGATCAGCAGGTAGTCGAGGTCGCCCCAGAGGGTGTCCTCGAAGAACTGCTTGAGCGCGCCCATGAGCATGGGGCCGCGCCAGAGCACCGGGTCGTTCTCGTTCTCGAGGATCAGGTTGGTGCTCATGATCTTGATGCCGCCCTTGGACTGGGCGGGGATGATCTTGTCGTCCCGCCCGTAGACGTGCATCCCGGAGAGCCCGAACATCTTGGGGATGGAGGGACCCGTTATGTCGGCGTCGAGGATGCCGACCTTGTGACCGCGGCGGTTGAGCTCCGTGGCGAGGATGCCAGTCACGAGAGACTTGCCGACACCGCCCTTGCCGGAGATGACGCCGATTACGTGCTTGATGCTCGACTGGTCGTTTGTCTGGTACATCTCAGGGCCCTCGTGCTTGGGACGGTTGCCGAAGATCTGGTCGACCTCGTCCTGGATGGCGTCCCTATCGAAATCGCTGTCTGCCATGTGCCACCCTCCTTGTGTCTGGGCATGGGCGCATACCTGCTTGTTGTAGCGTACCCAACTTTAGCATTCGGCTGGAGGGGGTCCCAGGCGCGCGTGCACGTCTGTTGCGATTGCAACCGCCGAGCGCCGCCCTGGCCCCGTCCGCGCCTTGAGTTGGCCTTTACCCATATCGGGAGGCGCTCCCGCGTATAGGAGAAAAAAAAGAGGGAAGACTTGTCTTAAAGGAACCTTGAATCGATTGTGCCGTTTGCGCTGGACCTTAGGCGATGGGAGAAGGGCGGTCGACATCATGGGGAGAGGCGTTGTGGAGAGGGGCTTCGCGAACCGGTCCGGCCTGGGCCTTTCGCTCCTGACAGCCGGAGGCGTTGTTGCCGCGGCACTTGCGAACGGCCTGGTTGCGGTGGACGCCGGGTTCGGCTTTGACCTGTATTCAGCCGCAAAGGGGCAAACTGGAGGTACCGCCGTTGCGATGGCGGCGGCGATCGTGGCGGTCACCTTGGCCGTGGCTGGGTTGGCCGGGCTCGTAACGAGACTGGTTTCCCGTACGGGCAAAGGCGACGCGCCCGCCAACCATGGGCTTGCCGCCAATGGAAGGCGGGCGCTTCTCGTCGTTTCCGTCGTGATGGCCGTTCTGCCCCTCTGTCTGCTCGCGCTGCTCGCGATTCCCGTGGCTGCCGCAAGGGGACTTGCACTGTCGCTTCTGGTCGGCCTGTACCAGGCGGGGCCGATTCCTGGGGTGATTCCGGCCTATTCGGTCGTCGCGGGCGTCTTGCTGGGCGTCGGGCTCGCTGACATACGACACTGAGCCGTATCGTCCTCCTCGCCCGTGACGCCGCCTGCCGAGAAAAGCAAACATTTGTTCTATGAAATTGCCACGGAGCGTATAGACGCCGCACGCGTTGGGGTAGGCTTGGCTACACTCAGGGTGAGAAGAACTTTCAGGATGCGGTCGAAGAGGTATCCATGGCATCGGACTCCATCGTCATCAAGGGCGCCAGGGAGCACAACCTGCGCAACGTAGACGTCACCATCCCGCGTGACAAGCTCGTGGTCATCACGGGGCTTTCCGGCTCCGGCAAGTCGAGCCTGGCCTTCGACACCATCTACGCGGAGGGGCAGCGCCGCTACGTCGAGTCGCTCAGCAGCTACGCGCGCATGTTCCTGGGGCAGATGGACAAGCCGGACCTCGACTCGATCGACGGCCTGTCGCCCGCGGTCTCCATAGACCAGAAGACCACGAGCCGCAACCCCCGCTCGACCGTCGGCACCGTGACGGAGATCTACGACTACCTGCGCCTCCTCTACGCGCGCATCGGCACGCCGCACTGCCCGGAGTGCGGCAGGCCCATCTCGCGCCAGACGACGGACCAGATCGCGGACAAGGTGCTCGAGGCCGGCCAGGGGCGGCGCGCCTACGTGCTCGCGCCTGTGGTGCTGGGTCGCAAGGGCGAGTACCAGAAGCTGTTCGAGGACCTGCGCAAGGAGGGCTTCAGCCGCGTCCGCGTGGACGGCGAGGTCCGCGAGCTGGACGAGGACATCAAGCTCGACAAGAAGTACAAGCACTCGATCGAGGTCGTGGTGGACCGCATCGTCATCCGCCAGAACTCGCTCGGCCGCATCGCCGAGGGCGTGGAGCAGGCCACGAAGCTCGCCTCGGGTCGCGTCGGCTTCTACCTCCTGCCCGACCGCGACGCGCCTGAGGGCACGGAGGGGGAGCTCCTGCAGTACTCCCTTGCGCTCGCCTGCCCCATACACGGCCACTCGATCGACGACCTCCAGCCGCGTGACTTCAGCTTCAACGCGCCGTATGGCGCCTGCCCCGACTGCGACGGCCTGGGCGTGCGTCGCATCGTGGACGCGGAGAGCCTGATTGAGGACCCCAACCTTCCCGTCGATGGCGTCTTCGGGTCGCTCTTCGGCAGGTCGAACTACTACCCGCAGATCTTTGCGGCCGTGCTCAAGCACCTGGGCGAGGACCCCGAGACCCCGTGGAAGGACCTGAAAAAGAAGACGCGCGAGGCGATCCTGGACGGCTTGGGCCAGACCAAGATCCGCGTCGACTACCACACGCGCGACGGGCGCGACACGTACTGGTTCACGAAGTTCTCCGGCGTGCGTTCCATCCTGTTCGACAAGTACCAGGAGACGACCTCCGAGACCACGCGCAGCCACCTGGACAAGTACATCCGCGAGGTGCCGTGCCCCACGTGCCACGGCGCGCGCCTCAAGCCCGAGTACCTCGCGGTCACGGTGGGCGAGAAGAACATCAAGGAGGTCTGCGACATGTCCTGTCGCGAGAGCCTCGAGTTCTTCGAGCACCTGACGTTGACGGAGCGCCAGCATCTGATCGGCGCGCCCATCGTGAAGGAGATCGTGGCACGCCTGCGCTTCATGGTGAACGTCGGCCTGGACTACCTCACGCTCAGCCGCGCCGCCACGACGCTCTCGGGAGGCGAGGCGCAGCGCATCCGCCTCGCCACGCAGATCGGCGCCGGGCTCATGGGAGTCCTCTACATCCTGGACGAGCCCTCCATCGGCCTGCACCAGCGCGACAACGACCGCCTCATCGCGACGCTCAAGAGCCTTCGCGACATGGGCAACACCGTCATCGTCGTCGAGCACGACGAGGACACCATCCGCGCGGCGGACTACGTGATCGACATGGGTCCCGGCGCGGGAGAGCTCGGCGGAGAGGTCGTCGCAGCGGGCACGCCGCAGGAAATCATGGCGAACCCCGACTCGCTCACCGGCGCGTACCTCACGGGTCGTCGCATGATCGAGGTTCCCGCCAAGAGGAGAAACCCGCGGCGCGGTGCCTTCAAGATCTTCGGCTGCCGCGCGAACAACCTCAAGAACGTGAACGCGAAGGTCGAGTATGGCACGTTCACCGTGGTGACGGGCGTCTCTGGCTCGGGCAAGTCGTCGCTCGTGACTGACACGATCGCCCCCGTCCTGGCTGACGAGATTCAGCACGCCAAGCGCATCTGCGGACCGTACCGTCGGGTGGAGGGTATCCGCGACGACGAGGGCACGCTCCTCATCGACGAGGTGATCGACATCGACCAGAG
>NZ_JBJEHW010000170.1:0-9455 GCF_051876455.1 Parafannyhessea sp. | reverse complement strand
GCTCAACCAGCTCACGCAGCTGGGCAACTTCGTGCTGACGGCGCTCGCCGGCGCGGAGCGCGTTTTTGCCGTGATGGAGCTCGAGCCCGAGGTGGACGAGGGCAAGGTCATCGTGCGCCACGCTGAGCCCAAGGACGACGGGGCAAGGAGCGCGGCCTCCCAGCGCCGCATGGCCGCCGGGGCAGCGGGCTGGAGCTGGATCCTGCCGGGCGGTGGCATGGTGCCACTGGCCGGCGACGTGCGGCTCGACCACGTGACCTTTGGCTACGACGAGGGCCAGACGGTGCTGGAGGACCTCTCGCTCTACGCAAAGCCCGGGCAGAAGATCGCCTTCGTGGGGTCCACGGGCGCGGGCAAGACCACCATCACCAACCTCATCAACCGGTTCTACGACGTGCGCTCCGGCGCCATCACCTACGACGGGATCGACGTGCGAGACATCCGCAAGGCGGACCTGCGCTCCACGCTGGGCATCGTGCTGCAGGACACGCACCTGTTCGACGGCACGGTGGCGGACAACATCCGCTTTGGCAAGCTCGACGCTACGGACGAGGAGGTCCGCGCGGCCGCGCGCGTCGCCAACGCGGACTCCTTCATCCAGAGGCTCCCGCACGGCTACGACACGCGCATCACGTCGGACGGCGCCAACCTCAGCCAGGGGCAGCGCCAGCTCATCGCGATCGCGCGCGCCGCGGTGTCCGACCCGCCGGTCCTCATCCTGGACGAGGCCACATCCTCCATCGACACGCGCACCGAGGCCCTGATCGAGCGCGGCATGGACGCCCTCATGCGCGGGCGCACCGTGTTCGTGATCGCACACCGCCTCTCCACCGTGCGCAACGCAAACGCGATAATGGTGCTCGAGCACGGCAGGATCGTGGAGCGCGGCACGCACGAGGAGCTCCTGGCGCAGCACGGCGAGTACTGGCAGCTCTACACCGGCAAGCGCGAGCTCGACTAGGCAGGCCAGGCGACCCGGGAGGCGCGATGGGCATGGCGACGGCAGGCAACACGGACATGGACGCAAACGCCAACGTGGATGCGGTGGCGGAGGCCCTGCTGGGATGCGACCCCCGGGTCCGCGCGGCCTACGAGCTCGCTCGCAATGCGCACGCGGGGCAGGCCGACAAGGCGGGCCGGCCCTACATCCTGCACCCCGTGATGGTGGCGGCGGGCGTCCGCGCCCACGGCGCCACGGCCATGGCGGCCGCGCTCCTGCACGACGTGGTCGAGGACGCGGGCGTCCCGCTGGACGGCATCCGCACCCGGTTTGGCGACGCCGTGGCGGACGCCGTCACGCTCCTCACGCACGATCCGGCGCTCCCCTACCCAGACTACGTGCGCCGCGTGGCGGAAAGCGGCAACCAGACTGCCATCCTCGTCAAGCTGTCCGACCTCACGCAGAACATGAACCTGGCGCGCCTCCCCAAGGCGGGCGAGAAGGACGTGGAGCGCGTCAGGCGCAAGTACCTCCCGGCCGTGGAGGTCCTGCTGGCCGCGCTGTAGCGGCGACCCCGCTCGCGCGCCCTTCTCCCCTGCCCGCCGACGCCACAATGCGGAGGTGCCACCGCCCTCCGTAGAATCGTGCCAACCGCACGGCGATCGGAGGGGACATGTCAGACCAGTACGCAGCGCTCAACAGCCCGTTTTCCATCGGGAAGGTGCAGGTAAAGAACCGCTTTGTGATGGCACCCGTCACCACGGGCTACTATCTTGCGCCCGACGGCTCGTTCTCCAAGGAGGGAATCGAGTACTTTGTGCGGCGGGCGCAGGGCGGCATGGGCCTGGTGCAGACCGGCGCCCTCATGACCGACTACAAGATCGACCCGCAGGGCGCCCTCGGCCCCTCGTTCATGGCGACGCCCGCGTCCCGCCAGGCCTTCAAGGTGAGCTCGGCCGCGCTTCTCTCCCGGCTCGAGGCGTATGGCGCGAAGATGTTCGTGCAGATATCCGCGGGCCTCGGCCGCAACAGCCCAGGCTCGTACGGCCCCAGCGCCAACCCCTACTTTGGCACGACCGACCAGATGAACCCCGTGCTCACCACGGAGCAAATCAGGCAGAAGATCCAGATGATGGTCGAGGCGGCGCAGGTGGTGCAGGAGGCCGGCTACCCCGGCGTCGAGCTCCACGCCATCCACTGGGGCTACCTGCTCGACCAGATGGCGTCCTCGCTCACCAACCGCCGCACGGACGAGTACGGCGGCGACCTGCGAGGTCGCATGCGCATGTGCACGCAGATCGCCGAGGGCATCAAGCGTGCCTGCGGCGAGGACTTCGCCGTGACCGTGAGGCTGGGACTCAAGGCGTACGCCAGGGGCTTCAACCAGGGCTCGGTCGACGGCGAGGGCGAGGCGTACCGCACGCTCGAGGAGGGCGTCCAGATCTGCCGCATCCTCGAGGAGGCCGGCGTGGACGGGCTCGACGTCGACACCGGCGTGTACGACAGCTTCTACTACGCCTGCCCGCCCATGTACGTCAGGCGCGGCTACATGGAGGAGCTGGCCCGCGCCGCCAGGGAGGCCGTGGACATCCCCATCATCTGCGGCAGCCGCATGGGCGACGTGGACGCGGACGAGCGCTGCATCGAGGACGGCGCCTTTGACGCCATCGCCATCGGCCGTCCCATGCTGGCCGACCCCGACCTGCCCAAGAAGGTCGCCATCGGCCGGCCGGACAAGATCCGCCCCTGCATCGCCTGCAACCAGGGCTGCCTGCTCAGGCTCTTCCAGGGCCTGCCGAGCGGCTGTGCCGTCAACCCGCTCGTCGGCCGCGACGGCGACTACGCGCCCAAGCCCGCGCTCGAGCCAAAGTCCGTGGTCGTGGTGGGCGGCGGCGTCGCCGGCATGGAAGCCGCGCGCACCTGCGCCATGCGCGGCCACAAGGTCACGCTGTTCGAGAAGGGCGACAGCCTCGGCGGGCACCTCATCAGTGGCGGCGCGCACGACTTCAAGAGCGAGGTGCGCGAGCTCAACCTCTGGTACCAGGGCGAGCTGTACGACTGGGGCGTCGACGTCTGCATGGGCGTCGAGGCCACGCCCGAGCTGATCGACGGCCTCGCACCCGACGCCGTCATCCTGGCCAACGGCTCCTCCCCCGTCATGCCCAACATCCCGGGAATCGACCACCCCAAGACGCTCGGCTGCATCGACGCGCTCCTGCACGAGGAGAGGGTTGGCCAGCGCGTGGTCGTGGTCGGCGGTGGCCTCGTGGGCTGCGAGATCTCGCTCGACCTCATCAACAAGGGGCACGACGTCACCATCGTGGAGGCGCTGCCGTCCATCCTGAGCTCCGGCCCCGCGGTGCCGCTGCCCAACACCATGTACCTGCGGGACGCCTTCGCGCAACACGGCACGCCGATCCTCACCGACACGCGCATCGCAGCGGTGCGCGACTACGGCGCCGAGGTCCAGGGGCCAAAGGGCACCAAGATCCTGCCCGCCGACACCGTGATCATCGCGGTCGGCTTCAGGCCCAACCCGTCCATGGCGCCCGACCTGCGCGGACGCGGCTACGAGGTACACGAAATCGGTGACGAGCGCCACGTGGGCAACATCCTCACGTCCATCTGGGACGCCTACGAGGTCGCACACACGTTGTAGCAATCGAATTTAAAAGCCCACGGCAAGCATGACATCGCTCCGCGGGCGAGAAGAACAGAGCCTCGCCTGGCACCGCGTTCCGGGCGAGGCTTTACGTTAATGGCACAAACTTTCAGGTTCCTTATTGCTCTTCAGTCCCCATAGTTGCATGACTTATAGCGTTGAAAATTCAGCCGATGTGACTTGGTGCCATTTGCCGTCATTATGGACACGTATACCTACTTTTAAGACATCTATGATTCAGCTGAGTGATACTTCACTATGCTTATATACAACATTGCCGTAAAAGGAGGTATACCATGTCAGGTAAAACCGCAAGACGGCTTCGTAAGGAACGCGCGATGGGAGCTGCCGCCGCAGCAGCCATCGCCGTTGCCATCACGCCCGGTATCGCACAGGCAGCGGAGGTCACGACGGCCGAGGCCACCGCTCCGGACACCACTCAGGCGACTGCAGTCCAGACCCAGACAACGGCCCTCGAGGTCCAAGCCACGACGTCACAGGCACCCGCAGCCGCAAACGCAAGCGACTCCGTCGCCACGACCAGCGCCCCGGCAGCCGCGACCACGACGGAGACCAAGTCCGAGCCTGTCGCGGCGCCCACCACGTCCAACGAGCCGGCAGCCTCGACCGCAACCGGCTCCGCTTCCGAGACCGGCAACAAGCAGGCGGACGGCGCGGCGCAGGCAACCGCGCCCGCCCAGGAGGGCACCTCGGCGTCCGACACCGCTAGCACGACCGCTGCCGAGAGCGCGTCGGCAAAGGCGCATGCGTCTCTCGCCCAGAACGTTCCCGCAAAGGCACCCGCCGCGAGCGCCGTCGCCAGGGTCGGCGAGACCGACTACGACGACATCGACGCCGCCATCAACGCAGCCGCGGATGGCGGAACGGTCACGCTCCTCAAGGACGTCAAGCCCGTCAAGACTTTCTACAAGAGTCTGACCATCACCGGTGGCCATACGATGACGTTCGACATCTTTGGCTGGCGCTACAACAATAAGCTCGTTGTTGACGGTGCTCACCTGGTAATCAAGTCCGATGCAAATCGCGTTGCGGCTAATAATTCCGAAGCCTGGAATTGGTTCCTGATGGACGTCAATGGCTCCATCAGTGCAATCAATGGTGGATCAATCGAATACATCTTTGACAGCAAGACCGGCGCCAACTGTGCCATCTACAGTGACAGTGGCGTCACTGTCAACGTCGACAACTCGACTTTCTCTATCAAGGGTCTACGCACCAAGGGAGTATCTGGTCAAGGCATACAGCTTGGCGGCACCGCCAACTCGGGCATCTTCGTACGCAACGGCTCCACCTTCACCATCGACGGGACCAACCGCGGCTACGTCAACTCCCCCACCGTCTACGTCGAGGACTCCACGTTCACGGTGAAGAACTGCACAGACAACGCGTCCAACGGCGGTAAGTTTACGGCCATCAGGTCGACCGTCACGTTCGACAACAACGCGGGCCACGGCCTTTCCGCCAACGACACCACCTTCGATAGCTCGACGTTCTGCTCCACGGTCAACGGTTACAGCGGACTCGACGTCATGGGCAAGTTCAACGTGAAGAACCACTCGTTCGTCGAGGTCAGCGACAACGGATGGCACTCCTGGAAGCCCGACCTGTTCGCCTCCATTCGCCTGAGGAACGACGCGACCATCGACGGCACCTCCACTGTGGACGTGCACGACAACTACGACGTCGGCATCCATATCAAGAAGTCTAAGACCCTCACCCCGGTCGTGACCTTCAAGCCCGGCTCCAAGCTCCACGTGGTGAACAACGGCCTGAAGACCGTTGGTGTACACGGTGAGAAGGCTGGCCAAGAGTTCACCACCAACGGCGGCGGCATCTGGAACACCGGAATCCTGACCCTGCCCGCCAACGCCGTCATCTACAACAACAACGCGACCAAGTCGGGTGACGACATCTACTCCACCGGCACCATCACCATTGGCGATGCCGTGCAGGAGGGCGACAAGTACTACCTCGACGGGCAGCAGAACAACGTCTGCAAGGACCTGATCGACGGCTGGTACGACGACTCCACGATCAAGCCTGCCAATCCCGATTCCACTGGCAAGCAGGCCGAGCCCAAGGGTGGCCGCTGGGTGGGTGACATTCCCAAGGACGGAACCACCAAGGACATCTACACCAAGGCGGTCAAGGCCGGCACGTACGAATCCTCGGCAGATAATCCCCTCGCCATCAAGGCGGCCCACATCTACAAGGACAGCCTCGTGTACAACAAGAACGCCAAGGACGCCACCGGCACCATGGACCCCAGCGCAGGCGCAATCAACGACGAGGGCCGCTGGGTCAAGAGGGTGAGCGTGCGGAAGAACGCGTTCATGCGCGCCGGCTACAAGTTCATCGGCTGGAACACCAAGGCCGACGGCACCGGCACATGGTACGGCATCGTTGACGCCGCACTCGCGGCGGCACGCGACTCCCTGGACGAGTACGACCTCCTGGACGGCAAGGACAACGACGTCCTGTACGCCATCTGGGAGAAGCTGCCCGAGCCCCAGAAGCCGACGCCTGCCAAGACCGTGACGCCCGCACCCAAGCCGGCACCCAAGCACATGAAGCCCGCCGCAGTCGCGAAGACCGCCATTCCAAAGACGGGCGACAGCGCCACGGGCGGGCTCATCGCGAGCATCCTCGGCCTGGTCGGCCTGGGATCCGTCGGCGCCTCCGGTATGCTGAGGAAGCACGACCGCGGCGAGTAGCCGCCAGGTAGCGACAAGTCCCTACCGCACGAACGACGGGCGGGGCGCCTGGACGCAATGGCCAGGCGCCCCGCCCATTGCTTAGGCTAAACTGAATTCGCAGGTACACGGTGAAATCGAAGGAGCGGCGATGGCCGGGCAGAACCGTAAGCCTCACAGGGAGACGCCCACCGGGAGCCAGCGGAGGCGGACGCCTGCAAGTTCGAGGCGGGGCCACCCACGCGACACGCGTTCTTCTCGCCCGCGTGACGGCGTTCGCGGCCATGACGGAGGCCACCGCAACGGCAGGACGCTCACGGTCCTGCTCGCGTGTGCCCTGGTTGCCGTCGTTGCGGTCGTGGCGATCGGGCGGGCGTGCTCGAAGCCGACGGCGGCGCCCCAGGGCGAGAAGACCACCGCCACAGCCCGCAGGTCATCGGGAAGCGGGCGCGTGAGCCTCTGCGCGGTGGGCGACAACCTCGCGAACCTCAACACGCTTCAGTACGCGGACTCGTGGGCCGGCACCGAGGGCGACGGCACGTACGACTTCTCGCCGCTGTACGCCCACGTGCGCAAGAAGATCCGCTCTTACGACATCGCCTTCGTCAACCAGGAGACCACGCTCGGTGGCACCGCCAAGTTCGGGTACCTGGGCTATCCCAGCTACAACACGCCGGACTCCATGGCGAGGGCCGTCGCGGGCGCGGGGTTCGACGTCGTGAACACCAACTCCAACCACACCTATGACACCTGGGTCGACTCCATCAAGCACGCGCAGTCCGTCTGGGCAGGCTACCCCAAGATAACCACGATCGGCTCGTACGCGAGCGAGGCTGACCGCAGGAACGTCCGCACCGTCACCAAGAACGGCATTACGGTCGCCTTCCTCTCGTACAGCTACGGGCAGAACGGCTACCAGCAGTCCGACCTGCCCAACGACTACTACGCCGTGCCCTGGGACGTGGACGCGATGCGTCGGGACATGGCCCGCGCCAAGAAGAAGGCAGACTTTGTGGTGGTCTACCTGCACATGGGGACCGAGTACACCAACGCCCCCAACGACCAGCAGACAACTGCAGCTCAGGCCTGCGCCGACGCGGGTGCCGGCATCGTGCTGTGCAGCCACGCGCACGTGATCCAGCCGCTGGCGTGGGTCAAGCGGTCGGACGGCAGCGGCAGGACGCTCGTGGCATACGGGCTGGGCGACTTCGTGAGCGGCTATCACGTACCCGGCTGCGTGCTTTCGGGCATGCTGAGCTGCGACATCGTGCGCAAGCCCAAGGGCGGCCTCGCCGTGAGGAACGTGGTCTGGCACACGCTGATCGAGCACGCCGAGGGAGACGTCGACACCGTCTACCTCGCGAGCGACTACTCCGACAAGCTTGCAGAGAAGAACGAGCTCCTCGAGCGGCAGGCGGATCCGGGAACGTGGATCCGCAGCAAGACGCGCGAGGTCATCGGCAACGGCTTCAAGATCGACCAGTAGGCGACGGCGCACTTGCTGGCACTAGATCCCGAACTCCTTAAAGAGCTCATCGCGCAGGTTGGGGTCACGAAGCGCCTTCGGAATCTCGTCACCACGGCCAGCCGCCTCGAGGCAAACGATGAGTGACTCTATGCGTCCGTACGCCTTTGCCTCGCCCTTGGCCTCACCTCTTGCCTCACCCTTGACCTCACCCTCTTTGTAGGCCTCGGCAAATTCCTCGCGGTACTTCTCGGACCACAGCATCATGGATCGCCTCCAGACGGAACTGTCCCGCAGCCTCCTGACAGCGTCGTCGACGCGTCGGACGTACTCGCTCTTGACGGTATTATCCCTTACGTAGCTCAGGAACGCGTCGAACTCTTCACCGTAGTCGCCATACGTACCCCTGGCGTTCGCGAAGACGATCATCGTGCCATCGCCGAGCTCTATGCTCGAGTCCATGCCCTCCTGGAAGAGGAACGAGCGCGTTTGTTAGAGTCGAGTCCCAAAGGGGTAGTTCTATAGCGACGCAATAAGTGCCCCTCGGCCAAACATGTGAGCAACGCTCGGGAAAGGAACCGCAATGGAGAAGGAACTGCTCGACTACACCACCGCAAAGGTGGACGAGATTTATGCCGCACCCTCGGCATCGGCCGACACCAAGAAGGCAGCCCAGGCGTGGAAGGACGCCATCGCCAAGGGAGAGGACGCCGACGCCGCGACGAACGCGTTTCTCGACGCGATAAGCGAGCACCAGACCACGATCGATAGCCTCATCGCGTTCGCGGGCTCTGACACGGGCAAGCAGGTATTTGGCGAGGAGGGCGCCAAGCAGATGGTGGAGCACTCCCAGGCACGCAAGAAGGCAGGTGCCAGGTTCTGCGACTGCGCCGCATGCAGGCCGTGCCACGAGCTGCTGGCCAAGTTCGGTCGCGAGGAGCCGGACGTCTACCTGTAGGCAGCCAGCCGGCAGATTGCATGTTGCACGTGGGCGGCCATCGCTTGTGCGATGGCCGTTTTTCTCGCCCTGGTAATTCAGATACCTTGAAGCGTTGTGCCGTGTTGGCACTGCATGGCCAGCGGGGGTCCCGTTTAAGGCCAGTTTCCGCCCCGGCACGTAGTCTCTTCGCAAGGCAAGGCACAAGGCCAGCCCGAGCGAAGGGAGAGCCCCCATGCTGAACAACGCTAACTTGCAAGGCCAACGCAAGCTCCGGGACGCGAGCCAGGCACCCCACGTGACCAACGCCGCAACGCAGGCAGGGCACGCCCCTGACGTCGAGTTTGTGCTGCCCGCGTACAACGAGCAGGCGCAGATCGGCCTCGCGGTCACGCTCCTGACGCAGTGGCTGCGCAAGAACGCGCAGTTCAGCTGGAGGGTGACGGTCGCGGACAACGCCAGCACGGACGGCACGCTGGCCATCGCGCGCAGGATGGGCGACCGGGACCCCGCCCACGTGGGCGCGATCCATCTGGACGAGAAGGGCCGCGGCCGTGCCCTCAAGCGCGCCTGGCTCGCGTCCGACGCGCGGGTCGTGGCGTACATGGACGTGGACCTCTCCACTGAGCTGGACACGATACCCGCCCTGGTCACGCCGCTGCTCGCGGGCTCCGCGGACGTCTCCTACGGCAGCAGGCTCTCGCGCGGGTCCCACACCACGCGCTGTCTCAAGCGCG
>NZ_JBJEHW010000169.1:0-2048 GCF_051876455.1 Parafannyhessea sp. | reverse complement strand
ACTACAATAGATGGTTGCGAAATGTCCGACAGCACGAGGCTGCCGAGAAGATATGGATTGTGACACCTGTCGAAAGGAAAATTGGACAATGGCAAAAAAGCAGACGCCGCTGAGGATCATCCCCTTAGGCGGCCTGGACGGTATTGGCAAGAACATGACCGCCTTCGAGTACGGGAACGACATGGTGCTCGTCGACGCGGGCCTCATGTTCCCGGATGACGAGCAGCCCGGCATCGACCTGGTGCTGCCCGACTACTCCTACGTGCTCGAGAACGAGGACAAGCTCCGCGGCATCATCATCACGCACGGCCACGAGGACCACACCGGCGCCCTGCCGTACCTCCTGATGGACCTGGGCAAGAAGGTCCCCATCTACTCATCCAAGCTCACGCTCGGCATGATCGAGGCCAAGCTGCAGGAGTTCAGGATCAACTCGCCCAAGTTCCGCGAGGTCAAGAACGGCACCCACATCAACCTGGGCGTCTTCAGCATCGACTTCTTCAGCATGACGCACTCCATCCCGGCGGCGCTCGGCGTGTACATGAGGACGCCCGCGGGATCCGTGCTCCACACGGGCGACTTCAAGCTGGACCAGACGCCCATCGACGGCGTCACCCCCAACTACCAGGCGATCTGCCGCTTCGGCACGCTGGGGATCGACCTGCTCATGTCCGACTCCACCAACGCCACGCGCCCCGGCTTCACGCCGTCCGAGGCGGCGGTGGGCCCGCAGCTTCGCCACATCATCAAGAACGCGACCGGCAGGGTCTTCGTGGCGTCGTTCTCGAGCCACATCCACAGGCTCCAGCAGGTGTGCGACGCCGCCACCGCCGTGGGCCGCAAGGTCGTGGTGACGGGCCGCTCCATGGTCAACAACACCAAGATCGCCCGCGAGCTCGGCTACCTCAAGATCTCGCAGGACGACATAATCGACGCGTACGACGTGAAGGACATCCCGGACGACAAGATCGTCGTCCTCTGCACCGGCAGCCAGGGAGAGCCCCTGAGCGCCCTCGGCCGCATGGCGGCGGGGGAGCACAAGTCGTTCACCATCACGGCCGACGACACGGTCATCATCAGCGCGACCCCGGTCCCCGGCAACGAGAAGAGCGTTCAGTCCATCATCAACGCCCTCTCCAAGATCGGCTGCACCGTGTTCGACAGGTCCAACACGCTCGTCCACGTGTCCGGCCACGCGAGCCAGGAGGAGCTCAAGCTCATGCTCGCCATGACCAAGCCCCGCAACTTCATGCCGGTCCACGGCGAGGCCGTGCACCTGCGCGCGCATGCCAAGCTCGGCCAGCAGATGGGCATCCGCCCCGACCACATCTTCGTTGCGGACAACGGCGACACGCTCGAGATGCGCAACGGCGAGGTCAAGTGGGGCGAGCCCGTGGAGTCGGGCGTCGTCTACGTCGACGGCCTCTCGATCACGGACGCCGACCCGATAGTCTTCCGCGACCGTCAGAAGCTCGCGAGCGACGGCATCGTCACCTGCGTCGTCACCGTCGGCAAGCGCGACCGCAAGGTGGGCGACGTCGACATCGCCTGCAGGGGCGTCTCGTTCAACAACAACGACCAGCTCATCTCGGAGGCGCAGGCCGTCGTGAGGGACCACGTCTCCGCGACCGCCAGCAAGGAGGGCGCGAGCGTGGACATGCTCAGGAAGAACGCCCGCAACAGCCTCTCCAACTTCCTCTGGAGCAAGACGCACACGCGGCCGATGGTGATCCCGGTCGTGATGGAGGTCTAGCCACATGGCGTCAAACCGCAGCTCAAACGCACAACAGAAGAGAAGGAAGGGCTCGTCGTCCAAGGCGTCCCGCGCACGTGGCAGGCGCCAGCCGGTGGCGCCCGCCCGTGGCTCCGCGGCAAACGACATCCTCGGCGTGGCCCTGGTCGTCGTGTCCGTGGTCATGTTCCTCTCGCTTGTGGTGCCCACCAGCGCCCCGGTGACGAGGGCGCTCGGCGAGGCGCTCACGCTGCTCTTCGGCGTGGGGGCGTTCCTGTGCCCGCTCGCGCTCATCGTGTTCTCCACCACGTTTTTC
>NZ_JBJEHW010000168.1:0-2067 GCF_051876455.1 Parafannyhessea sp. | reverse complement strand
GCGCCTCCGTGCTCCCGTACGGCGTCCTTCCCTACAAGGACCTCGTTGCGGCTCCCAAGCCCGCCACGATCACCGTCTTCGAGGCAATGGCTCCCGGCTGGGGCGGTGCCTTCATTTCTTGGGCAATCATCATCTCCGTCTGCGGTTCCTGGCTTTCCTTCACGATGCTTCCCGCAGAGTGCACCTCGATGATGGCTGACCACGGCCTGCTGCCCAAGTCCTGGGACGAGCGCAACGCAGCCAACGCCCCTCAGATGTCGCTGCTCATCGTCGGCGTCCTGACCGAGGTCTTCATCATCATCGCCACCTTCGCGGCCGACGCCTACACCTTCGCGATTTCGATGTGCACCGTCACCATCGTTATCACCTGGGCCTTTGCTGCTGCCTACCAGGTCAAGTACAGCGCCGAGAACCACGAGGGCGGGCAGCTCGTCTGCGGCCTGCTTGCGCTTATCTTCCAGGTCGTCGGTGTCCTCTTCACCGGTTGGGGCTTCCTGCTTCTTGCCTGCCTGGGCTACATCCCCGGCATGTACTTCTACGTCAAGGCTCGCAAGGAGAACGGCGCCTCCGTCACCAAGGGCGAGTGGGCTGTCTTTGCCGTCCTGACCATCCTGGGCATCATCTCCATCCCTCTGACGGCCGTTGGCATCATCCCGGTCTTCTAATTCAGGGGAAATAGGTTAGCTTGGGGCAGGGTCCGTGGTGGTCCCTGCCCCTTTTCTACCAAAGGAGTCGAAATGAACAACCCCATCAAGCTCATCGGCTGCGAGGACTGGCTCAACGTATACGAGAAGAGTGCCAAGTGGGACATCGCCCAGTCCACTTTCGCGTCCTTCACCATGGACGAGCTCATGAGCCTCGACGACGAGGGCGGCGCAACGTTCTACGAGAGCCTCAATCGCGAGGTCATGAACTACGGGTGGATCGAGGGGTCGCCCGAGTTCAAGGACGAGGTCGCAAAGCTTTACCGCAAGTCCGTGAGTCCCACGAGGATCCTGCAGACGAACGGCTGCACCGGTGCCAACCTCAATGCCATGCACGTGCTCATCGAGCCGGGCGATCACGTCGTGGCTGAGTGGCCGACCTACACGCCGCTGTACGAGGTGCCGCGCCAGCTCGGTGCGGACGTTGACTACTGGGAGCTCGAGGAGGGACTCGGCTGGAAGCCCGACATCGAGAAGCTCAAGAAGCTCGTGAAGCCTAACACGAAGCTCATCTGCATCAACAACGCATCCAATCCCGTTGGCTGCGTGCTCGACAAGGAGACGCTCGAGCAGATTGCGGAGATCGCGCGCTCGGTCGGGGCCTACGTGCTCTCCGACGAGGTGTACATGCCGATGGACAACACCGACCAGTACTGGTCCATGGCCGACGTGTACGAGAAGGCCATCGTCACGAACTCCATCAGCAAGACCTACTCGACCCCTGGTGCGCGCATCGGTTGGGTGCTTACGGACGAGGAAATCGCCCAGCGCATCCGCGTCTATCGTGACTACTCCATGATTTGTGCAGGCGTCTTCAACGACATACTGGCAACGTACGTCCTGAGGAACCGCGAGGCGATTCTCAAGCGCAACCGCGACATCTGCCACACCAACCACGACATCGTGGCGGAGTGGGTAAAGGGACAGCCGCGTGCCAAGTGGAACGACCCCAAGGGCGTTTCGGTGTCGTACCTGCAACTTGACATCCCCGAGTCCGACGAGGAGTTCTGCAAGAGGATCCTCAGCGAGAGGGGAGTGCTGCTCGTTCCCGGAACCCGCTTCGAGCTGCCAAACGGCGCAAGGCTTGGTTACTGCTGCCACGAGGACGTCCTGAGGAAGGGGCTGTCGCTCCTGGGAGACGCGCTCGCGGAGTATGACGCTTAGCTTGCTCTGAATCACGACAAAATAGATATTGATGAAGCGGATATGCAGAAAACATATCCGCTTTTTATTACGCAACAAACAAATTGGTAAAAATTGTCAAATATTTCAAATCTCGAACAGGGTCCTGAGCTTGCATTTTGCGCTGCAAGCTTTCGTTAGTCTCGGCAAACGTAGAGTTCTTGCCCGCAGACGGCAGTTT
>NZ_JBJEHW010000167.1:29814-39061 GCF_051876455.1 Parafannyhessea sp. | reverse complement strand
TCTTGGTGGCGACCTCCTTCACCAGCTGGGCGCCCATGTTCTCGATCGGGTCCTTGAGCTCGATCTCCTTAGCGACGGACACGCCGTCGTTCGTAATCGTGGGGGCGCCGTAGGAGCGCTGCAGCGCGACGTAGCGGCCCTTGGGGCCGAGCGTGGTGGTGACGGCGTCAGCGAGCGTGTTGACGCCCTTGGCGAGCTTGGCACGAGCGTCGGTGCCAAAAACGATGTCCTTTGCCATTATCTGTACCTCCGTGTCGGGAATTTCTTAGCAGAGAAGAGCGACCGAGCTAGTCGGTAATAATCGCGTAGATGTCGTCGGCGCGAAGCAGGAGGAAGTCCTCCCCGTCGACCTTGACCTCGCTGCCGCCGAACTTGCCGTAGTAGACCTGGTCGCCAACCTTGACGTCGGGGACGATGCGCTCGCCCTTGTCGTTGACCTTGCCGGCACCGACGGCGATGACCTCGCCGCGCTGCGGCTTCTCCTGCGCGCCGGAAGAGATGTAAAGGCCGCTGGCGGTCTTCTCCTCCTTGGGAGCGGGCTTAACGAGAACGCGGTCACCCAAAGGCTTAAGAGTCATAGTCAAAACCTCCCACTTTCGTGCTAGCAGCACATCCTATTTATTGGCTGAGGGGGAACTTGCTCCCCCGCACCTGTCCAACGTTCTGAATTCTACCCAGAACGAAATTCTTATACCACACAAGAGAAAAAATCTTCCTACGGACACTTAGATTTTCTCGTACAAGTCAACGCATGGTAGCCGGTAGTCGCGCCCCGGCATCCCCACGCGGGCGAGAAGAACCTCCCCCGGCCCCAGACCGGGACCAGGGGAGGTCGCCAAAAGCCACTTGTGCCGGGGCAAGACGCGCCCGCGGGCGCCCCGGAACCTACAGCCCCTCGAGCTCCTTCAGCCAGAGCGCGGAGCACGCGTCCGAGGGCATGCGCAGGTCGCCGCGGGGCGAGACTGCCGCAGATCCCACCTTGGGCCCGTCCGGCAGGCAGCTGCGCTTGAACTGCTGCGAGAAGAACCGCCGGTAGAACGTGCGCAGCCACTTGACGATCGTGGCGTCGTCGTAGGAGTCGCCCAGCGCGCACCGTGCCAGCCGCAGCACCTTGCGCGGGGCAAAGCCACGGCGCAGCACCTGGTACAGGAAGAAGTCGTGCAGCTCGTAGGGGCCCACCAGGTCCTCCGTGCGCTGGGCGATGGTGCCGTCCTCCTCCGCCGGCAGCAGCTCCGGGGACACGGGCGTGTCCAGCACGTCGAGCAGCACCTCGGAAAGCGCGTCGGAGTCCGTCGTATCCGCCACGTAGCGCACCAGGTGCCGCACGAGCGTCTTGGGCACGGAGGCGTTCACGCCGTACATGCTCATGTGGTCCGCGTTGTACGTGGCCCAGCCAAGCGCCAGCTCGCTTAGGTCGCCCGTGCCCACCACGAGGCCACCCTCCTGGTTGGCAACGTCCATCAGGATCTGCGTGCGCTCGCGGGCCTGGGCGTTCTCGTAGGTGACGGAGTGGTCCTTCTCGTCATGCCCTATGTCGGCGAAGTGCTGGCGCACGGCCTTGGTGATGCTCACCTCGCGCAGCGTGGCGCCCAGCGCGTCGGCCAGCACCTCGGAGTTGCCGTGCGTGCGCTCCGTCGTGCCAAAGCCCGGCATCGTGACCGCGATGATGCCCGTGTGGTCCATCCCCAGGATGTCGAAGGCGCGCGCGATCACCAGAAGCGCCAGCGTGGAATCGAGCCCGCCGGACACGCCGATCACGGCCGAGCGCGAGTGCGTGTGCGCCAGACGCTTGGCCAGCCCGTACGACTGGATGGACAGCACGTCCTCGCAGCGGGCGTTGCGCTGCGCCGGGTCGCTCGGCACAAACGGGTGCGGGTCCACCTTGCGCGTGAGCTCCGTCTGCTCCACCTCGAGCGAGAAGGACGTGGCCACGTAGCCCGCGGCCTCCGCCGTGGGCGCGGCCACAAACGTGCTCAGGCGCCGGCGCTCCGCGGCGAGCATGTCCACGTCGACCTCGCTCGTGGCGCTGGCCTCGCCAAACGGCCTGCCCTCCGCGAGCAGCGCGCCGTTTTCCGCCACCATGTCGTGCGCGGAGAAGACCAGGTCCTGCGTGGACTCGCCCCAGCCGGCGCTGCAGTACACGTAGCCCGCCACCAGGCGCGCGGACTGCCCCGTCACGAGGCTGCGCCGGTAGGCGGCCTTGCCCACGATCGCGTTGGAGGCGGACAGGTTGCAGATCACGGTCGCGCCCGCCAGCGCGTGCGCGATGGAGGGCGGCTCGGGCACCCAGAGGTCCTCGCACACCTCAGCCGCGACTACGAGGTTGGGCACCGTGGCGCAGCGGAAGAGCTGCCTCGTGCCAAAGGGGACGCCCTCCTGCCCGGCAAAGTCCAGGCGCGTCACGTCCGCCGGGCCCGCCGTGAAGTGGCGCGCCTCGTAGAACTCGTTGTAGTTGGGGATGTGCGTCTTTGGCACGATGCCCAGCACCCTGCCGTGGCAGAGCGCAATGGCGCAGTTGTAGAGCTTGCCGCCCGCGCGCACGGGGGCGCCCACCAGCACCAGGGCGTCCACCTTGGACGTTCCCTCAGCTATGGTGGCCACGCCCTTCTCGGCCGCGTCAAGAAGCTCGTCCTGCCAGAAGAGGTCCTCGCAGGTGTAGCCCGTCACGGCGAGCTCGGGCAGCACGATCACGCGCGCGCCATCGAGCGAGAAGGACTCCCTCACCTCGCGCACGATGCCCTCGACGTTGGCGTCCACGTCGGCCACGCGCACCATGGGGGTGCGTGCCGCGACCTTGATGAATCCGTCCTGCATGCTATGCCTCCCAGACAGGGCTTCCGCCCACGTACGTGGCGATGGTTCCTACGTGCTGGATGCGCTCGGGGTCCGCCTGCATGAGGTTGGTGTCGAGCACCACGAAGTCCGCCAGCTTGCCGGGCGCGAGCGTGCCCAGCTCCGCCTCGCGGCCCGTCAGGCGCGCCGGCCCGCGCGTGTAGGCGTCGATCGCCTGCGCCATGGGGATGCGCTCCTGGGGGAGCCACCCGCCCGCCGGCTGGTTGGTCGCTGGCACCTCGCGCGTGACGGCGCAGCTCAGGACCTCCATCGCGCGGTCGGGCACGCAGGGCGAGTCCGTGCCGAAGGCCATGGTGACGCCGGCCCTGCGGTAGCTCGCGAACGGCCACATGAAGCTCGCGCGCTCCGGGCCGAGGTCGCGCTCGGGCTGCGTCACGTCGATCACCACGTGCTGTGGCTGGACGGAGGCCACGAGGTCGATCTTGGCCATGGCCCGCACGTCCCCGGGCGTGAGGTTCTCTATGTGCTCGATGGCGTTCATGCCCAGCCGAGGGCGGCCGTACTTCTCGCGCGCCTCCGCAAAGATCTTGATGGCGCAGCTGATGGCCCTGTCGCCGATGGTGTGGATGCGCGTGGCGATGCCCCGCTCCGCGGCCGCGAGCACGTAGCGGCGCATGACCTCGGGGTCGACGGTGGGACGGCCGCAGTCGCCCGGGAAGTAGGGGTTGGCGTAGGGCTCGTGCAGCCACGCCGTGTGGGCGCTCGATATGCCGTCGAAGAACTGCTTGGTGCCGGGCACGCGCACGAGCTTGCCCGTGAACTCGCGCTGCAGGCGCTCCACGCGGTCGAACTCGCCCACGTTCTGCGGGTACAGGTTGAAGCGCATGGGGACCTGGCCGGCCTCGAGCAGCTCGCGGTAGATGTCGTCGTACACGAAGTCGGTGCCGGGGATGGCGCACAGGGCCATGTCGCACACGCTCGTGATGCCCTGCGAGAGGCTCATCTGCATGTAGTCGCGGTAGGCGTCGATCACCCTCTGGCGCGGAAGGCTCGCGAAGACCTTGGCCACGTAGTACATGCCCGCGGCCTCGTGGATGACGCCCTTGAGGTGGCCGTCCGCATCGCGGTCGAAGAAGCCTCCCTTGGGAGGCTCGGTGTCATCCGTGATGCCCAGCGCGGCGAGGCCGGCGCTGTTGACCCAGAGCGTGTGGAGGTCGCCCTCGTACATGCAGACGGGGCGGTTGGGGAAGGCCGCGTCGAGCGAGGCCTTGGTGGGCGGCACGGCCGGGTCCCACAGCGCCCAGCGGAAGCCCTGGCCCAGCAGCCAGCCGTCGCCGGGGTGCGCCTGGGCAAACTCCTGCATTTTGCGGACGCAGTCCCTCTCGCTCGTGCCCGCGTACGAGAGCGCGAGGTCGCTCCTGAAGAGCGCCGTGTGGAAGACGTGCTGGTGGGCGTCGTGGAAGCCGGGACAGACGAAGGCGTCGCCAAAGTCGCGCACCGGCGCGCCCTCGGGCAGCACGTCCGCGAGGCGCTCCGGCGCGACGACGTCGGTTATGGTGTCGCCTGACATGACGAGGGCGCACCGCGCGTCTGGATGGGCCTCGTCCAGGTAGACGTGGTTGGAACGGACGGCGCTGAGTGAGCCCACGGTGAACACTCCCTAGAGTAGTGCCTCCTGTACGAGGCGGATGAGGAACCTGATGCCCTGCAGGTAGGAGCGGCGCGTGATGCGCTCGTTGGTACCGTGCACCCCGCGCTCTATCTCGTCTGCGTCTGCGACGAAGGGCGAGAAGCGCAGGCACGCGTCGCATACCCCCTCGTACATACTAGCGTCTGTCGCACCCGATTCCAGGGACGGCACGAGCGGAAGCGGCTCGGCGGTCTGCGGGTCGCGGAAGTAGCGCGACGCCACGGACCTGAGCAGCTCGAACCCAAGGCCGTCCGAGCGCGACGTGTGCGAGGGGCTGTTGCTGACGGAGCGGTCGAGAAGGACCTCGACGCCAAGGTCGTCGACCAGCTCGTGGACGCGGGCCTCGACGTCGTCCATGGTCGTGCCGGGCAGGATCCGGAAGTTGATCGTGGCGCTCATGTCCTGCGGCATCACGTTGGACTGCTGGGACGAGCCCTCGATCATGGTGGGGGCCACGGTGGTGGTGACCAGCGGATAGAGCGCCGGGGTCTGCACGAACACGCGCGCGATGGCATCCGCGTTGGCGTCGATGGCCACGCGGCCGCCCGCGGTCAGGCTCGCGAGCGGCTCCTGCGTGATGTACGGGGCCAGGGTCTGGAGCGTGGTGCGGTCAACGTCGATCAGCTCGACCGGCCAGGCGTCGCTGGCAACGCGGTCGATCGCCTTGGCAAGGCGCGCCAGCGACGTGCCGCCAAAGGGGTTCGACGAGTGCCCGCCCGCGCTCCGCACGGTCAGCACGACGTCGGCGTAGCCCTTCTCGGCCAGGTCCACCGGCATGCAGTGGCAGCCGGGCGCGCCATAGACGGAGGCGTCCACGACGTCGTAGTCGCCCTCGTCCAGCAGGAACTCGAGGCGCACGCCGCGCCGCTCCAGGAGCCTGCCCATGGCGCGGGCGCCGGACTGGAGGGTCTCCTCGTCCTGGCCCAGGCAGACGATGAGCGTGCGGCGGAACTCCCAGCCGTGGCGCAGCGCGTACTCGACGGCCTCGAGCACGCCCACGACCTGGTCGGTCATGTCGAGCGCGCCGCGGCCCCAAACGTACTCCGCGTCCACGTAGCCGCTGAACGCGTCGTGCGTCCAGTCGCCCTCCGTGCCGGACACGACGGGGACCACGTCCATGTGGCCCATGAACATGGCCGGGCGCAGCGTCTGGTCGCTGCCATGGAGCGTGAGCATGAGCGAATGGTCGACCTTCTCGACCTCCGCCGTCTCGAACACGTAGGGGTAGGCCCTGCGGAAGAACTCCTCGAGCTCGTCGAAGGCCGCCCAGTCCGTGCCGTCGTGCGTGGGGCCGTCCACCGTGGGGATGGAGAGCGCGTGGCCCAGCCGCTGGCACAGCTCGTCCTCGTTGAGGTCCGGGTAGTCGTCCTCGTGCGAGAAGAACCGCCACACGTCCGCCATGCCTATGCCTCCTGCACCTGGTCGGGCTTGTCCTCCAGGTAGCGCGAGAGGAACTCGCGCGTGCGGGGCTTCCTGGGGTTGGTGAAGATCTGGCGCGGGTCGCCCTCCTCGGCGATGACGCCCTGGTCCATGAAGACGACCTTGTCGGACACGTTCTTGGCAAACTCCATCTCGTGCGTGACGACGACCATGGTCATGCCGTCCTTGGCGAGGTCGCGCATGACGGAGAGTACCTCGCCCACGATCTCGGGGTCAAGGGCGGAGGTGGGCTCGTCAAAGAGCATGAGGTCGGGCTTCATGCACAGGGCGCGCGCGATGGCGACGCGCTGCTTCTGGCCGCCGGAGAGCGAGGTCACGGGGGACTTGGCGAAGTCCGCGAGACCCACCTCGTCCAGGTGGCGCATCGCCTCGGCCTCCGCGTCGGCCTTGCTCGCCTTCTTGAGCGTGACGGGCGCGAGCGTGCAGTTCTGGAGCACGTTGAGGTTGTTGAAGAGGTTGAATCCCTGGAAGACCATGCCGATCTTCTCGCGCAGCTTGTTCACGTCCACGTGCTCGGCCGCGAGGTCCTGGCCGTGGAACCACACGTGGCCGGCGTCGGGCGTCTCGAGCAGGTTGATGCAGCGCAGGAGCGTGGACTTGCCGGAGCCGGACGCGCCGATGATGGTCACGACCTCGCCGGGCATGACCTCGAAGTCGATGTTGCGGAGGACGACGTGCCTGCCAAAGCTCTTGCGCAGTCCCTCGATCCTGATGACGGGCTCCTGGCCCTGGGTGCTAACGCTTGCCATGGCTTACATGCCTCCCCTTCTGACGCGGTCTTCGCTGTGGTCGACCTCGACCTTGATCGTCTTGTCCGCGGAACCCGCGACGCCCGTGGTCACGGCGACCTCGGAGGAGGACAGGACGGGACCCATCGCGGGCGCGTCGAGGTGCTTCGCGAGCATGGAGAGGAGCTTGGAGGCGACCATGGTGAGGATGAGGTAGCAGACGGCCGCGGCGATGTAGGTCTCGAGCTGACGGTAGTAGATGCCGGCGACGGTCGTGGTGGCGAACATGAGGTCGAACACGCCGATGACGGAGAGGACCGAGGAGTCCTTGATGTTGATGACGAGCTCGTTGGAGAGCGCCGGGATGGAGTTCTTGATGCCCTGCGGGAAGACGACCTTGCTCATGGCCTGCCACTGCGAGAGGCCGAGCGAGCGCGCCGCCTCGGTCTGGCCGGGGTCGACGGCCTCGATGCCGCCGCGCAGCACCTCCATCATGTACGCGGTGGAGTTGAGCGAGATCGTGACGAGGCCGGCGACGAAGGTCGACCACACCGCGCGGATCTCGTTGGTACTCATGCCCGAGCCGGACAGCACGGCGAAGCCTGCGAAGTAGATGATGAGCGACTGGACCATCATCGGCGTGCCGCGGACCACGGCGGAGTAGACCTTGGCGAAGCCGCAGCCGATGACCTTGAGGAAGCGCACGAAGTCGTTGTCCGGACGGTCGATCTTCTGCAGGCGCAGGAACACGAGGAGCAGCGCGAGGAAGAACGCGATGACGGTGCCGAAGACGGCGAGCTCGATCGTGGTGGCGATGCCCCTTGCAAAGATACCGCGGCCCTTGTAGACCATGTACACCATGCCGCCCACGAAGTCCTGCGGGTTGGCGTTGGAGCCCAGGGCGGACTTGACGATGGCGACGAAGCCCATGATCGCGCGGTCCACGAAGAGCACGGCCGAGAAGAGCCAGACCACGTAGGAGCAGACGCGCTCCACATGCCTGGCCGCCGGCTTTGCGAACGGGGACTTCTGCGCGTAGTCACGCCAGTGCACGAGCTTGGTCACGAGCGCGACCAGCGAGACGACGACCCACGCCATAAGGGCGTAGTACATGACGACCTCGAGCGCGTAGGCGTTGGCGAGGAAGCTCTGGCTCGAGCGCGGCTGCATGGAGAACCACATGCCGATGAGGGCCACGACGCTCGTGCCGAGCAGCACGTAGCGATGGTCGCTCGTGAAGAAGCGGACGAGGCCGCCCTTCTCCTCTTCCGTCGAAGGCTCCTGGGCCTCCTGAGTTGTGCCCATGGGCACGACCTCCTTAAAAGCAATGCGTGTCCCCGTCGTCTGCGCGACCACGGGGGCACGTCCTTACGAAGCTATCTTGCGCGGCGCACGTCTATGCTACGACGGCTGGCGCTCGACGCAGGCGTCGAACATCTTGGTGCGGGTGTCCTGGTCGACGGCCTTGATTGCCTTGTTGATCTTGGCGAGGATGGCCTTCTGGCCCTTCTTGAGGCCGACGTTGGCCGGGACGGTCTCCTTGAAGCCCTTGCCCTTCTCGAACTGGATCGCGACGAGGTCGGGGTTGGCCTTGAGGAAGCCGTTGGTGTTCTCGGTGTTGTACGTGATGGCGTCGCACGTGCCCTGGTTGAGCTGCGAGAGCTGGTTGGGGACGGAGTCGACCGGGGTGAGGTGGTTGACGTTGGGGATCTCGTCGATGACGGTGTCGAGCAGCGTGTCCTTCTGGCCGAGGACCGCGGCGCCCGAGAAGTCCTTGAGCGAGGTCGCGTTGGCGTACTTGGAGCCCTTCTTGACGAGGAGGCCGAAGCCGCCCACGAAGTACGGGACGGAGAAGTCGACGGACTGCTTGCGCTTGGCCGTCGCGGACATGCCGGCGATGATGACGTCGATCTGACCGTTGTTGAGGGCGTCGATGAGGCCGGAGAAGCTCATCTTGACGGCGACGGGCTCCATGTCGAGCGCCTTGGCGACGATCTTGGCGAACTGCACGTCATAGCCATCGGCGTAGGCGCCGTCGACGTTCTCGATGGGGATGGTGTACTCGGTCTTGGTGGTCGTCTGCCAGTTGTAGGGGGCGTATGCGGCCTCCATGCCGACGCGCATCTTCTTGCCGTCGCCGAGGACGGTCTTCTTGGAGGACTTGGACGAGCTGGAGGAGCTGCTGTCCGAGGTGCCCTGAGCCGCGGGTCCACAGGCCGTGAGGAACATGAGCCCACCTGCGGTGAAGGCCGTGATGCCGGAGAGCTTCAGGAAGCCACGGCGGGACATGTCCCTCTCGCCCAGTGCTCCTGCCTTGCCCGTCTGGCCGGTAATGCGTCCGTTAGCCTTGCTGTTCTCCATCGTTTCCTCGATTCCCTGTGGAGTGATGCGGTCGGTTTCCCCTTTCGCGCGACGCAACCGGAGGGGACCCATTCCCCTCCCCCTTGCAACCTAATGCGAGAAAGTTACGCGCACACGTACACCTTATAACGATTTGGGCCTGAAGCAGACCCAAATGAGCGGCCGTAACGACTGCGTAACGACTTTGGTTGGTAAAAGGACACATGTCCGCTTTCGGTCGCGGGCATGTGTCCTT
>NZ_JBJEHW010000167.1:28075-29714 GCF_051876455.1 Parafannyhessea sp. | reverse complement strand
GGGTTGGCCGCGACGCCGCCGCCGACGCAGAAGTCCGACACGCCCGTCTCGTCCACGGCGGTCATGGCCTTGGAGACCTGCACGTCGATCACGGCCGCCTCGAAGGAGGCCGCGAGGTCGGGCAGGTTGATGGGGCGCCCGGCCTTGTTCTCGCCCTCGATGTAGGTGATGACGGCCGTCTTGAGGCCCGAGAGGCTGAAGCGGTAGTCGTGGCTGTGCATCATGGCGCGGGGGAAGTGGATGGCCTTCTTGTTGCCCTTGGCCGCGAGGCGCGAGATGACGGGGCCGCCGGGGTAGCCGAGGCCGAGCGCCTTGGCGACCTTGTCGAACGCCTCGCCCACGGCGTCGTCGATCGTGGCGCCGAGGATCTGGTAGTCGCCCCAGTCGCGCACGTGGACGAGCATGGTGTTGCCGCCGGACACGAGGCTCGCCACGAAGGGCGGCGTGAGGTCGGGCGTCTCGAACAGGTTGGCGAGCAGGTGCCCCTCGAGGTGGTTGACGGCCGTGAGCGGGAGGCCCGTGGCCGCGCAGAGGCCCTTGGCGAAGGCGACGCCCACCACGAGCGCGCCCACGAGGCCGGGGCCCGCCGTGACGCCCACGCAGGAGAGGTCGGCCGGGGTGAGCGTGTCGCAGCCAAAGTGCCTGCCCGCCTGGGCCATGGTCTCCTCGTACACGCCGACGATGGCCTCGACGTGCTTGCGCGAGGCGATCTCGGGCACGACGCCGCCGAAGCGCGCGTGGAAGTCGATGGAGGTCGCGACGACGTTGGCGCAGACCTCGCCGTGGGAGTCGATCACGGCCATGGCCGTCTCGTCGCAGGAGGACTCGATTGAGAGGACCAGGGGTCCCGCGGCCGCAAGACGCTCTTTGGTCTGGGCGTCACGCGGGCCCACGGCGATGGGCCACGGCCTGATGGACGCCGACGGCTCCACGTGGTCGAGCGTGTGCTCCGCGTCGACCTTGAGCGGGAGGTCGACCCTCATGACCAGGGCGTCGTGCCCCTCGCCGTAGTAGGCGCGGCGGCGCCCCACCTCCTTGAAGCCAAGGGAGGCGTATGCGGCCCGCGCGGGCTCGTTCTTCTCGTCCACCTCGAGCGACGCCGTGGCCGCGTTGAGGACGTGCGCGTCGTAGCAGATGCGCGAGACGAGGCGCGAGGCCACGCCCTGGCGGCGGCGGTCCGGGCTGACCGCGACGTCGTCCACCTCGAAGTCGTCGCCGGCCATGTGGCCGCCGGCGAAGCCGATGATCGTGCCCAGGTCGTGTGCGACCCACCAGCTGCGGCCCGGCTGCTCGAGCTCCTCGTAGAAGAGCTTGCGCGTCCAGGGCGTGTGGGCGCTGCCGGCGTAGGCGGCGGACTCGATGGCGGCCACGGCGTCCAGGTCGTTGACGGACATGGGGCGCAGCTGCAGGTGACGGTCCGCGAGGGCGTCGTCCACGCCCGTGACCTCGACGCTTGCGGGGGCCTTGAGGCCCAGGCGCTTGCGCTCGTTCTCCTCCGCGTCGGAGAGGCGGGTGTAGATGGGCAGCACGAGCGCCGGGTCGCCGGCGCCGCGGGTGGCCGAGGAGGCCCAGGCTCGCGCGAGGCCCTCCGCCGTGGGGTGCCAGAGCGACTCGTCCAGGATGCGCGCGAGGCCGGCGG
>NZ_JBJEHW010000167.1:0-27975 GCF_051876455.1 Parafannyhessea sp. | reverse complement strand
TTTGCCGTGGCGATGCCGATGCGCACGCCCGTGAACGAGCCGGGGCCGCGCCCCACGAGGACGGCGTCCACGTCGGCCATGGAGAGGCCCGCCCGCCCCAGGCAGTCGAGCGCCGTGTTGACGAGCTGCTCGTTGGCGTGGCGGCGGCACAGGTGGTCGCCCGCGGCGAGCACGGTCACGCCCGCGCCGTCGGCATCGTCCGCACCCACGTGCGCGACGGCGCACGCGAGCATGTCGGTGGAGGTGTCCAGGGCAAGGACCGTGAGCGCCCCGGACGGGTCTGGGTTGTGGTCTAGCATGCAAGTCTCTTTTCCGGGCGCCGAGCGCCCCGTGAATCAGGCCCCGAGCTCGGCGTCGAGCCGGTCGAGCAGCTCTTCTCCCCTGGCGTTGCGCGCGACGAACCTGATGCGGCGCGGCGGCTCCTCGCCCGGCGCCACCTCGTCGTCCAGGCGCGAGACAAAGACGTCTACGCGGTCGTCCCCAATCTCGCTGGAGAACTGCTCGCCCCACTCGATGAGGCAGGGTCCGTCGACGCCCATCGCGTCGAACAGGCCCGTGTCCTCGAGCTGGTCGGCGTCGTCCAGGCGGTACAGGTCAAAGTGGTAGAGGGGCATCGTGGCGCCCTCGTAGACCATCTCGATGGTGAACGTGGGGCTCGTCACGTCGTCCGTGACGCCCATGCCTCGTGCGACGCCCTTGGTGAGCTGCGTCTTTCCCGCGCCGAGGTCGCCCGTGAGCACCAGGACGTCCGTCGGGCCGAGCACGCGGCCCAGGGCCTCGCCCAGGCCGATGGTCTCTTCCGTCGAGGTCGAGAAGAACTCGCCCCTCGCGCTTCTTGTTGCGATCTGGCCCATGGCTACTCCTCCTTGGGACCCTCGGGCGCCGCCGGCGCCGCGGGCGTGGTTCCGGGCTGCGCCGCCCCGTCGCGCGGGTGCTCGCGCAGCCACGCGCCGACCATGGCAAGGTCCTGCTCGAGTAGCGGCTGCCAGTCGGAGTGATAGATGCAGGCCGCCGGGTGGAACGTGGGCGCCACCACGAAGTGGCCCGTCTGGTAGAGCCTTCCGCGCAGGTGCGTGACGCCCTTGTCCGTGCGCAGCACGAACTGCGTGGCGAAGTTGCCCAGGCACACGAGGACGTCGGGCCACACGCTGCGGATCTGCTCGCGCAGGAACGGCGAGCACGCCTCGATCTCGCCGGGCAGCGGGTTGCGGTTCGAGGGCGGACGGCACTTCACCACGTTGGCGATGTAGATCTCCCGCCTCGTGAGCCCCGCGATGGAGAGGAGCGAGTCGAGCTTGTGGCCCGCCGCCCCCACGAAGGGCTCACCCTGCAGGTCCTCGTTGCGGCCGGGGCCCTCGCCTATGAACATCACGCGCGCGTTGGGGTCGCCCACGCCAAACACGATGTTCGTGCGCGTGTCGCCCAGCGGGCAGCGGTGGCAGTTGCCCAGGACGTCCTCTATCTCCGCGAGCGTGACCTCCTTGGGGCGCTGGTGCTCGTGCCCCGGTATGTGCATGACGGGCATGCGGGCCGCCCCCTAGACGAAGATCCTGTCGAGGCGCTCCGAGAAGTTGCAGACGACCTCGTAGTTGATCGTGCCACGACGCTCGGCCATCTCGTCCGCGGTGATCTCCTCGTCCCCGTCACGGCCTATCAGCGTGACGACGTCTCCCTTCTCCACCGGCTTCCTGGGCTGCTCGTACGCGCGCGCGGCGCTCGTGTCCACCGCGAACATGAACTGGTCCATGCAGATGCGGCCCACCTGGCGGGCGCGCGTCCCGTTCACGAGCACGTCCATGTTGTTGGAGAGGCTGCGCGCAAGGCCGTCGGCGTAGCCGATGGGCACGGTCGCGACCTGGATGCTGGACTTGGGCACGCGGTACGTGAGGCCGTAGCCCACGCCCTCGCCCACGGCGGGGTTGGCCACGCGCAGCACGCGGGCGCGCACGCTCATGGCGGGCGTCAGCCTGATGCGGGGCGCCGTGCTCTCGGCGGGCTGCAGGCCGTAGAGGCCGATGCCCACGCGGCACATGTCGTTGTGGAACTCGGGGTGCAGGATGGTGCCCGGCGTGTTGTCGCAGTGCACGAGACCCACCTCGAGGTTGGCCTGGCGCAGCGCCTCCACGGTGTCCATGAAGCGCCTGGCCTGCTGCTTGAAGTCCCAGTCGCCGATGACGTCCGCGGTCGCGAAGTGCGTGAACGTGCCCGCGCACTCCAGCCCGCGGTGGAAGTCGATCATGTGGCGGAACTCCACGGCGTCGGCCGGCAGCACGCCGATGCGCGTCATGCCGGTGTCCACGGCCAGGTGGTACTTGCCCACCTTGCCCAGCGCCACGGCGCGCTCGCCGTAGGCCAGCGCGAACTCGGAATCGTACACCGCGGGCATGATGTCGTACTCGAGCAGCGTGTCCAGGCTCTCGAGCGGCGACTCGTTCAGCATGAGGATGGGCTCGGTCACGCCGCCGCGGCGCAGCTCCACGCCCTCGTCCACCGTGGCCACGGCAAACTGGTCCGCCCCGGCCTTCGCCATCGTCTTGGCGCACTCCACGGCGCCGTGGCCGTAGGCGTCCGCCTTCACGGCGCACATCATCTTGACGCCCGGCTCCAGCAGCGCCTTGAAGGCGCGGGTGTTCCTGCGGATGGCGTCGAGGTCCACCTCGACCCACGCCCACCTGTTCTTGGGATACTCAACCGACATGGTTTACCTCCAGGCTATTCCGCGTTGCCAGAGTCGGGAAACGCGATCTGCTCCTCCAGCGCATCCTCGGCGAGGCCGATCGCGTCGATGATGTCGCGTGCCATCGCGCCGCGCGAGCCAAAGCGCTCCGCGGCGATGGAGCCGGCGTAGCCGTGGACCTCGCACGCGAGCGCCGTGAGCACGGGGATGTCCTCGTTCTCCACGTTGGCGCGGGCGAGAAACGCGGCGATCACGCCCCCAAGCACGTCCCCGGAGCCGGCCGTCGCCAGGGCCGCGGGGCCCGGCTTGGGCAGGATCGCCACGTCCACGCCGACGCAGGCCGTCGCGGAGCCCTTCGCCACCACGGTGAGCTCGGAGCCGCCGTCCGCCCAGGCGATCCTGCGCGCGGCCTCCATGGCCGAGGTGAGCGACGCGGGCGGCGTGTCCTGCAGGCCCACGAGCCTGCCCAGCTCGCGCCTGTGCGGCGTGAGCACCAGGGGCGCGCTCCTGCGCAGCAGCTCCGGGAACTCGTCCAGGCGGTTGGAGGTGAGCCGCGCGATGCAGTTGAGGCCGTCGGCGTCGACCACGAGCGGCACCTTGGACTCGAGCAGCCTCGACACCACGCCCACGGTACCCGAGCTCACCCGCATGCCGGGCCCAACCAGCGTGGCCGTGCGCTTCTCGGCCAGCTCCGCCACGAGCTGGATCGCCTCGTTCGAGAACGTGCCGTCCTTGCCCGCGGGCAGGCCCAGCACCGGGATCTCCATCATGCGCGCCTGGATGATGGGCGCGATGGGCTCGGGAACGGCGAGCGTCACGTAGCCGGCGCCTGCGCGCGCCGCCGCCATGGCGGCCATCATGGGCGCGCCCACGAAGCGCGTCGAGCCACCCACCACGAGCACGGAGCCGCGCGAGAACTTGTCCACGGCGTTCGAGGCGGGCTCGAGCACGTCGATGTAGTCCTCCAGGTCGGCACGCCAGGCAACCGGGTCCGCCTCGACGGCCAGGTGCTCGGTCTGCTCGGCCAGGGGCGCCACCACGATGGCGCCGCAGGCGTCGCGGCCCTTGTCAGAGAGCAGGCCCGGCTTGAGCACGAGCATGGTCACGGTCGTGTCCGCGATCACGCACTCGCCGGCAGAGAGGCCGGTCTGCGCGGAGAGGCCGCTCGGCACGTCCACGGAGAGGACGCGCGCGCCGGACGCGTTGATGCACTCGATCCAGATGTCGAAGGGCGCGCGGGGGCTGCCATGGAAGCCCGTGCCCAACATGGCGTCGACCACGACGTCGGTGGACGAGAGGAGCTCCTCCACCTGCTCGCGGGGCGGTGCCACCAGGATCTTGACGCCTGCCGCCTGCGCGCTCTTGGCCACCACGCGCGCGAGGTCGCCCGCGATGGCGTCCGGGTCCTTGGGCGAGACGACGGTCACGGGGACGCCCTTGCCCAGCAGGGCCTCGGCGGCCACCCAGCCGTCCCCGCCGTTGTTGCCCAGTCCGCAGAAGACGGTGACGCTTCCCAGGTCGCCCATGCGCACGACCTCGCTGGCCGCGGCGTTTCCCGCCCTGTGCATGAGCTCCGAGATGCTGACGCCCACCTCCGTGAGGCCGGACTCGACGCGCTTGACGTCCTCAACGTTTAGAACAGGCTGCATGTGCCCCTCACTCTCCAATAGGGCCTTGCGTGGGCGCCTCGTCCTTGCGGGGACGCTCGTCTTGCCCTTCTCCCTCAAGCGTATCCATTATGCCGTCCTGGAGCCGCTCGAGCTCGTCGATTATCGACTTTGCCTCCCTGAAGGAGGCCTGGAACTCCCTCTTGGGGTCGTGCTCCTCCCGCGGCTGCGGGCGCGCTCCCTCCGTCATGGCCACGGCGTTGGCCACGGCCACCTCGTGCGTGCGCGAGAGCGAGAGCACGACCTCCTCGACCCCCTGCGCGCGGGCCGCCTCGGCGACCTTGCCCGCGAGCCGCGCCACGGGTCTGCCGCGCCCGCCCTCGGCCACGCGGACGTCGCCCAGGCGCACGCCGGCCGCGTCCGTCATGCCAAGCGACTTCAGCACGGCGCCGTGGGCGGCAAGGCACTGCGCGTAGCGCTCGGCGGGGCGCACGCCCGCGTCGCAGTACGCGCGCTCCTCCGCGGAGAAGACCCTCTCGCCAAAGCCGGGAACCCGTTCGAGCGCGCCGGTCACCCTCGATATCTCGAGCATGCCGACGCCCACGCCAACTCGAGCCACGCTCTACTCCACCGTGACGGACTTTGCCAGGTTCCTGGGCTTGTCCACGTCGCAGCCGCGGGCGCGCGCCACGTAGCGGGCCAGCAGCTGCAGGTGCACCACGGCCACCAGAGGCACCACCCATTCCTCGGGGCAGGGTGGGATCCACAGCACGTTCTCGCAGAGCTTGGCCACGCGCTCGTCGCCGTCGGTCGCCACGGCCACCACGGTCGCGCCGCGCGCGATGGACTCCTCGATGTTGCTCACGGTCTTGTCGTGCACGTGGTCGGCCGGCACGATGGCCACCACAGGGAAGCCGGGCTCCAGAAGCGCGATGGGGCCGTGCTTCATCTCGCCCGCGGGATAGGCCTCGGCGTGCAGGTAGCTGATCTCCTTCAGCTTGAGCGCGCCCTCGTAGGCGGTGGTGGAGTTCACGCCGCGCCCCAGGAACAGCGCGGACTTGGCGTTGCGGAACACGCGCGCGGCCTGCTTGTCCTGCCAGCGGCGCTTGATGACCTCCTCCATCAGCGCGGGAACCTGCTCGAGGCTCGCGAAGTGCCTGCGGACCTCGTCCAGGTCCATGTTGCCGTTCGTGTAGGCGAGGCGCAGGGCCAGGAGCGCGGACGCCACCATCTGCGCGGTGTAGGCCTTGGTCGAGGCGACGCACACCTCGGGGCCCGCCTGGATGTACATCGTGCCGTCGGACTCGCGCGCGGCGGAGGAGCCCAGCACGTTCGTGATCGCGAAGACCTTGCAGCCCATGCCCTTCATGCGGCGCGCCGCCGTGAGCGTGTCGGCCGTCTCGCCCGACTGCGTGATGATCACGCAGAGCGTGTGGTCCGTGACGAGCGGCTCCTTGTAGTTGAGCTCGGAGGCGTACTCGCAGAACACAGGGATCTTGGCCCAGTCCTGCACGAGCTCGCGCGCGATGAGGCTCACGTGGTAGGACGTGCCGCAGGCCACCATGTAGATGCGGTCGATCGCCTTGAGGTCGGCCTCGCTCATCGAAAGCTCGTCCAGCTCCACGCCGTGCCCGCCCAGGCGGTCCTTCAGCAGGCGCGAGATCGCCTCAGGCTGCTCGGCGATCTCCTTCGCCATGAAGTCGGAGTAGCCGCCCAGCGTCGCCGCGGAGGCGTCCCAGTCGATGTCGAGCGGCTTGGGGTGCTCGACGGGGCTGCCCTCGCGGTCCACGATGTCGATCGAGCCGTCCTCGTGGAGCGTGGCGATGTCGTAGTCGTCAAGCTGCAGGCAGTGCGAGGTGGCCTTCGCGAGCGGCATCACGTCGGACGCGGCGTACGCGCCGTCCTTGGTCGAGGCGACGACCAGCGGCGACGCCTTCCTCGTGACGACGACCTCGCCCGGGCAGTCCGCGCACACCACGCCGAGCGCCCAGGAACCCTCGAGCCTGTCGCAGGCGTAGCGCACGGCGAGCGCCAGGTCGCCCTTGGCGGGCCCGTGCCACGCGTCCTCGACCAGGTGCGCCACGACCTCGGTGTCCGTGTCGCTCTTGAAGTTGTGCCCCTCGGCCATGAGCTGGCGCCTCAGGGACTCGTAGTTCTCGATGATGCCGTTGTGGACCACGGCGATCCTGCCGTCGCAGCTCGTGTGCGGGTGGGCGTTGCGGTCCGTCGGGGCGCCGTGCGTCGCCCAGCGCGTGTGTCCGATGCCCGTGTTGCCCACGAGGTTCGCAGCGTCGCAGCGCTCCTTGAGCGCGGCCACGCGCCCGGCCACCTTCACCAGGTGCAGGCTCTTGTCCGGCGACAGCACGGCGACGCCGGCCGAGTCGTATCCGCGGTACTCCAGCGTCTGGAGCCCGTACAGCAGAAAGTCGATTGCCTGTCCCTTGCCCGTGTAGCCAACGACGCCGCACATGTGGTTGCCTCCTTGGTGCGCGCCCAGCGCGCATGGTCGGTCACAGTCATCTGACTATGGTACCAGCACGAGGCCACGCCCTTCTCGCCCTCCCACAAAAGACATGCCACAAAGGGGCACCGCGCGAGAAGAACGGGCGGATGCCGGTTGGCACCCGCCCGCAGGCCTCGGTCCATGTCCCGTCGCGGCCCCGCGCGTCGCTACCGCTCGCGGTAGGGCTCCAGCGCCTTGATCACGATGTCGTCCGCCTTCTTGCAGAGCTCGTCGGTCGGCGCCTCGGCAAGCACCCTGATCAGGGGCTCGGTGCCGGACGCGCGCACGAGCACGCGGCCGTTGCCCTCGAGGAACTCCTCGGCCTGCGCCACCGCAGCCTTCACGTCCCCGCTCGCCATCACGGCGTCCTTGTCCTGCACGCGCACGTTGATGAGCAGCTGCGGGTAGAGCTTGACCGGCCTCGTGAGCTCGGAGAGCTTCTCGCGCTCCGCGCCGAGGACCTCCATCACGCGCAGGCTCGTCATGATGCCGTCGCCGGTCTTCTCGAGGTCGCCAAAGATGATGTGGCCGGACTGCTCGCCGCCCAGCGTGTAGCCGTTCTCCATCATGCAGGCCCAGACGTTCTTGTCGCCCACGGCGGTGGAGACGTGCGCGATGCCCGCCGCGTCCAGCGCCTTGAAGAAGCCGAAGTTGCTCATGACGGTGGGGACGACGGTGTTCTTGGCAAGACGGCCGTGCTTTGCCAGGTAGGTGCCGCACACGTACATGATGAGGTCGCCGTCGACCACGTGGCCGCGCTCGTCAACCGCGATGCAGCGGTCGGCGTCGCCGTCATAGGCAAAGCCCACGTCCAGGCCGTTCTGCACCACGAAGTCCTGCAGGCGCTCGATGTGCGTGGAGCCGCAGTCGACGTTGATGTTGAAGCCGCTCGGCGCGTTGTTGATCACGTGCGTCTCGGCGCCCATCGCGTCGAACACGGGGCGCGCCACGGAGGACGCGGCGCCGTTGGCGCAGTCGAGGCCGACCTTCACGCCCTGCATGCTGAAGCCGCAGGAAGAGATCAGGTGCGCGATGTAGCGGTTGCGGCCCTGCATGTAGTCCACGGTGCAGCCGATGGCGTCGCCCGTGGCCAGCGGCACGTCGAACTTGCCGTCGATGTAGTCCTCCACCTGCTCGAGGACGTCCTCCTCCATCTTGTAGCCCTCGGTGTTGACGAGCTTGATGCCGTTGTCGGTGTAGGGGTTGTGCGACGCCGTAATCATGATGCCGCAGTCAAAGCCGCCGTCCGCAGTCTCGTACGCGAGGCCCGGGGTCGGGATGACGTGGAGCATGTACGCGTCCGCGCCCGACGCCACGAGGCCCGCCACGAGGGCGCTCTCGAACATGTAGCTCGACCTCCTGGTGTCCTTGCCCAGGATCACGCGGGCCTTCTTGCCCACGCGCGCGCCGTAGTGCCAGCCCACAAAGCGGCCGATCTTGTATGCGTGCTCGACGTTCAGTCCCTCGTTGGCGACGCCGCGGAAGCCATCCGTCCCAAAGTACTTCATGCTCGACCCTTCTCGCTCGCGTCCGCGCAGAGGCACGGCGCGAATCCGATCCCTAATGACAACCTTAACCAAAAGAGGGCCTGCCGACCACAGTCGACAGGCCCTCCGATAACACTTCGCAAAGCCAGTGGGGCCTTAGCGCTTGGAGAACTGCGGGCGCTTGCGGGCCTTCTTGAGGCCGTACTTCTTGCGCTCGACGGCACGGGAGTCACGGGTGAGGAAGCCGGCCTTCTTGAGGTCGGCGCGATACTCGCCTGCGTCCAGCAGCGCGCGGGCGATGCCCAGGCGCAGTGCGCCGGACTGGCCGTTGATGCCGCCGCCATCGCAGTTGGCGAGGACGTCGAAGCGGTTCACGGTGTCCGTCACGCGGAACGGAGCGAGAGCGTTGTCAACGAGCTGCTGACGGCCAAAGTAGTTGAGGGCGTCGCGGCCATTGACGGTAACCTTGCCGGTGCCGGGAACGAGGCGAACGCGAGCGGTTGCCTCCTTGCGACGGCCGGTGCCGGTGTAAACAGCGGTGTTGTCAGCCATCGGTTAAGCCTCCAGATCGATCTTGACGGGGTTCTGAGCGGCGTGCGGGTGCTCGGGGCCAGCGTAGACCTTGAGCTTCGTCGCCTGCTGGCGGCCGAGGCTGGACTTGGGGAGCATGCCCTTGATGGCGTGCTCGACCACGCGCTCGGGGTGCTTCTCCATGGCCTCCTTGAAGGACTCGGTCTTCAGGCCGCCGAGCCATCCGGAGTAGCGCCAGTACTCCTTCTTGTCCGCCTTCATGCCGGTAAGCTGGACCTTATCGGCATTGATGACGACCACGAAGTCACCGGTGTCGGTGTTGGGGGTGTACTGGGGCTTGTTCTTGCCACGAAGAATCATGGCAGCCTTGGTGGCAAGGCGGCCAAGAGTGGCGCCGTCGGCGTCGATGAGGACCCAGTTGCGCTGGACCTCGCCCTTCTTGGCGTAATGAGTCGACTTGTTCACTTGACTCCTCCATGTGCTTACTAACAAAACGCGTTTTCCTATGAGATTACGGGGCTCAGTGGAAAAGCCTTAGAAGTATACAACACCTACGCCCCAGGCGAGAAAAGCTCAATTTCCCCACACAAAGCGACCACTTCGCGCCAGGCGCTCCCACCGCCGCGACGCAAGGGCCGCGACGCCACCCGAAGGCGACGCCGCGGCCACGCTACCACTTGGCTTGCGTCAGGCAGACCCTACCCCACGAAGAGCTTGAGGTCGTCCTCGACGTTGGTGATGCCGCCGATGCCAAAGTTGTCCACGAGCACCTTCGTCACGTTGGGCGAGAGGAACGCGGGGAGCGTCGGCCCAAGGTGGATGTTCTTGACGCCCAGGGCAAGCAGGGCGAGAAGGACGATGACTGCCTTCTGCTCGTACCAAGCGATGTTGAAGGCCAGGGGCAGGTCGTTCACGTCATCCAGCCCGAAGATCTCCTTGAGCTTGAGCGCGATCAGCGCGAGCGAGTAGGAGTCGTTGCACTGGCCGGCGTCGAGCACGCGCGGGATGCCGGTGCCGGGGACGTTGCCCAGGCCGAGCTTGTTGTACTTGTACTTGGCGCAGCCGGCCGTGAGGATGACGACGCTCTCGGGCAGGGCCTTCGCGAAGTCGGTGTAGTAGCTGCGGCTCTTGGCGCGGCCGTCGCAGCCCGCCATCACCACGAACTTGGTGATCTTGCCGGTCTTGACGGCGTCCACGACCTGGTCGGCCAGGGCGAACACCTGCTCGTGCGCGAAGCCGCCCACGATGGTGCCCTCCTCGATCTGGGTCGGGGGCTCGCAGGTGCGGGCGAGCTCGATCAGCGGCGTGAAGTCCTTCTCGCCCTGCTCGTTGGCCTCGATGTGGACGCAGCCGGGGTAGCCAGCCTCGCCGGTGGTGAACATGCGGCCCTTGTAGGAGTCCTTGGGCGGCACGATGCAGTTGGTGGTCATGAGGATCGGGCCGTTGAAGCTCTCGAACTCGGTCGTCTGCTTCCACCAGGCGTTGCCGTAGTTGCCCGCGAGGTTGGGGTACTTCTTGAGCTCGGGGTAGTAGTTGGCCGGGAGCATCTCGGAGTGGGTGTAGACGTCCACGCCGGCGCCCTGGGTCTGCTCGAGGAGCATCTCGAGGTCGCGCAGGTCGTGGCCGGAAACGAGGATGCCCGGGTTCTTGCGGACGCCGATGCTCACCTCGCTCACCTCGGGGTTGCCGTACGCGCTGGTGTTGGCGGAGTCGAGTAGCGCCATGCCGTCCACGCCGTGCTTGCCCAGCTCGAGCGTGAGCGCCACGAGGTCGTCCACGGTCTGCGAGTCGTCCAGCGTCTTGGCCAGCGCCTCCTGCATGAAGGCGTCCACGGACTCGTCGTACTTGAGCAGGACGTTCGCGTGCGCGGTGTAGGCGGAGAGGCCCTTCACGCCGTAGGTGATGAGCTCGCGCAGGCTGCGGACGTCCTCGTCCTTGGTGGAGAGCACGCCCACGGTGGCCGCCTTGGCCTCCCAGTCGGCCTCGGGCGCGGTCCAGAGCGCGGCGGCGGGCAGCTCGTGGGCGTTGTCCAGCTTGCCCAGGAGCTCGGCCTTGACCTCGAGCGTCTTTGCGATGCGCTCGCGGATGGCGGCCTCGTCGAAGTTGGCGTTGGTGATCGTGCGGAACATGTTGGTCGCCACGAGGTTGTTGACCTCGCGCGAGACCTCGCCGCCCTGCGCGCGCAGCGCGGTGGTGACGGCGCTCAGGCCGCGCGTCACGTACACGAGCAGGTCCTGCAGCGCCGCGAGCTCGGGCGACTTGCCGCACACGCCTCGCACGGTGCAGCCCTTGCAGCCCGCGGTCTCCTGGCACTGGAAGCAGAACATCTTGGGATCCATGTGACACCTCTCCTCGTCTTGTGCGGCCCCCCTGCCGCATCACGTTCAAGCAGAGGTTACGTTGGACGAGCGAGAGAGTCTGTTGCTCGTGCAACAATCACGATTTGGCGAGAAACGCGCGGATCTCGTCCAGCCGCTCCTCCGCCTGCCGGCGGCCGCGCACGTAGAGCGCGAGCAGGGAGGCGCCGTCCGAGCCGGTAACGTCCACGGTCACGGGCTCCTTGGGCGCGATCACGAGCACGCGCGGGTCCTCCTCGCGCTCCATGGTGAAGAGCAGGTCGCGCTGGGCGTTGTAGCGCAGGTAGCGGGTCTCGAGCGCGTGGGTGAAGTAGGGGTAGGAGTCGTAGCGGTGGCTGCGCAGCACCAGCCCCTCGTTGCCCAGCCCCTTCACGTAGTCGCGGTCGCGCGTGAGCACCACCAGGCCGCGGCGGGCGGGCGTGTAGCCGTCGATCTGGCGGCCGCCCTCGAGCCCCAGCGCCGTCTGGAACGGGATGGAGTCCGTGGTGCCGCCGTCGAGGTAGCGGTTGCCGTCGACCTCGACCATCTGGGAGACGCCCGGCATGGATGCCGACGCCTGGACCTTGGCCACGTCCTCGGGAAAGCTCCTGCACTCCAGGTAGTCCGCCGTGCCAAAGATCACGTTTGACGCCACGCTGAACATGCGCAGCGGATTCGCGTTGAACGTCTTGACGTCGCAGGGGTCGAGCACGTTCTGCACCTCGTCGTACACGAACTCGCCGTTGGCGATGTTTCCCGTGGTGAGGAGCGACCAGAACGACATGAAGCGGCGGTCGTCGCGGAACGCGAGCATGATGCGGCACGTCCTGCCGATCTGGCGGCTCTTGAAGCTCGAGGCGCTCATGGAACCGGCCGATACACCCCAGACGCTGCCGAAGTCGTAGATGCCGTGCTCCATCAACACGTCGAGCACGCCCGCGGTGAACATGCACCTGAAGCCGCCGCCCTCGAGCACGAGCGCGGTGCCGGACCCCTGGGCCGGCGACGTCGCCACACCCGCCCTGTCGACGCTTTCGGACATTGCTCCCCCTTTGGCTCGGCGCGCGAAGGCGCGGCGGATACAGAAGAGCGGCGCCCGCGCAGAGGCACGGACGCCGCGGCAAACTCATGGTGGAGGCGCGGAGAATCGAACTCCGGTCCAAAGCAATCCCCTGGCAGGTGTCTTCAAGCTCAGTCGTCAGTTAGGTCTCGGGCGCATCGCACCTGGCGACACGCGCTCAGCGCCCCAGCCGGTTCGGTCTTACTTCCGGGCATACCGACCACGTCCCGAAAGGCATCTCCCTAAATGACGTCGCACCCGGAGCGGGAGAATATCCGGGATTGACGGCTGCTAGTTAATATTTAAGCAGCGAGGGCATAGCCCTGATAAGAATCGTTGTCAATTAAATTTGACGGTACCCCTGTTTAACGTGGCGAGGAGACCACGGCTTGCTGCCCACCTCAGAACTACCCTGTCGAAACCAGTCGCCCCCACATCGTGCCTGGGGCCGATTGCCACCATGCATCTGTCAAAGTCCCAAACTGCCTTGGACCCTAACAGTCTACCCAAAAGTCGCGGGCGGATTGCAACGCTTTTCTCGCCCATGCGTCCTTGGGCGAGAAGGACAGGGTCCCCGCAGGGACCCCATCCGGACGTGCCATCCTTGCGACTCGGCGGCCGAGGCTAGTCGTCGACGCGCTCGAACTGGTCGGGACCCACGCCGCACACGGGGCACACGAAGTCCTCGGGCAGCTCGGGGGTGTCGACCTCCACCTCGTAGCCACAGACGGTGCAGACAAACTTGTAGGTCTTCTTCTCGTCGGCCATGGTGTTTCCTCTCTCTATGTGGTCGTCCGCGTTTGCGGAACCGTCCCCGGATTTGATCGCGCTTTCGTCCACGTACGAGGACGCGCGCGGGGGCGTCTTGCCCTTGAGCACAGCATGATAGTACGAATACGTGAGCGGGTCCGCGTCGCCCAGGACAGACGCGTCGAGCACCTCTCCCACGAAGACCATGTGCGTGCCCACGTCCAGCGTGGACACCACCCTGCAGGCGAGCACCGCGCAGACGTGCTCCGTGGGGTAGCGGTCGCCCAGCGTGGTCGTGGCGGAGGCGATGCCGGCAAACTTGTCGAAGTCCGCAGAGGACCTGAAGCCGAAGCGCCCCACGAACTCCATGTCCGCCGTCTTGTCCATCGGGCACAGCGCGAAGTGGCCGGCGGAAAGAATCTTGCGCTCGGTCGCGTTCTGCTTGTTGATCACGACCTCGACCTGGAGCGGCGAGCTCGTGAGCTGCAGCCCCGTGTTGATGACGCAGCCGGCCGAGCCGTCCGCGTCCGTTGCCGAGACCACGTACAGACCAGAGGAAAACTTGTACAGCGCCTTGGCGTCCATCACGTCCCCCTTGCACGTACCCGCACGTCAGGTGGCGGGCCCACGCGCCCGCTCACGAGCACATTGTATATCCTCGGCACCCCTCAGTACCGGCTGCGCTCCTTGAGCGCGCGGCGGATCTCGCGGTCGGAGTCGCGAGCGGCCATGTCGGCGCGCTTGTCGTACAGCTTCTTGCCGTGGGCGAGCGCGATCGTGAGCTTGACGCGGTTGTGCTCGTCAAAGTACATCTGAAGCGGCACGATCGCGGCGCCCTTGGTGCGGAGCTTCTGCTCCAGGTAGTCGATCTGACGGCGGTGCAGCAGGAGCTTGCGCCGGCGGTCCGGGTCGGGGTTCCACACGCCGCCGTTCACGTACGGGTGGATGTGCATGCCGTTGAGCCAGACCTCGCCGCCGCGTATGAGCACGAAGGTGTCGGTTATCTGCGCGGCGCGGTCGCGCAGGCTCTTGACCTCGGCGCCGGTGAGCTCGATGCCCGCCTCGTACGTCTCGTCTATAAAGTAGTTGTGGTGCGCCACGCGGTTGCGCGATATCACCTTGATGTTGGGCTTGCCCTTGGCCTTACCGCCTGCCATCGGCACCATCGCCCTTCTCGCCCTGGGCGGAGGCCTTGCCCTCGGCCTCGCGCTCGAGGTCCGCGTCGCTCTGCCTGATCAGGCGTAGCAGCGCCATGGAGGCGTCCTCGCCCACGAGGTCGCGGGCGCGCACGGTCAGGTTGGTGGCCACGTCCTGCTGGCCGGCCTGGGCCGCGTCCGTCGCGCACATCAGGAGGCAGATCGCGATCTCGGCATTTGCGCCGTCGGGCAGGCCCTCCTGGGCCAGCAGGTCCGTCGTCTCCTCGTCCGTCACGGAGTCGGGGTCGTGGTCCGTCCCCTCGGCCTCGCCCAGCGCCTGGTCAAGGGCCTTGTCGCGCACGTCCAGCCTGCGTGCCGCCCGAAGGGCCGCCGCGGCGGTCCGGGGCTTCTGCTGCACGAGGAAGTACTCCGCAAAGTTGGAGAACGCGCGCGCCAGGTGCCGGGCGTCGCTCGCGCGCTCGAACACTGAGTACGTGAGCGCCAGGTACTCGTTCACGTCGCCGGCGATGCGGAAGAGGTCCGCAAGGTTGAGGCGGTACTCGCAGCCCATGGGATTCCAGCGCACGGCCTGCTTGAGCGCGGCCGTCGCGACGTCGTAGTCGTTCTCGTGCACCGCCGCGAGCGCGAGGTCGTTGTAGAGCCGGTCCATGGGCTCGCCCACGTCGCGCAGCTCGCGCGGGTCCTTCTCCACGCGGCGGTACGCCAGCCGCTCGAACATCGTGGGGAAGCTGAACCACTGCACCTCGTCCGTCGTGGGACAGTTGCGGTCCACGTACTCCTCCGCGTCCTCCGCGATTCTCCTGAGCTCCGTGAGCGCCTGCGCGCTCTGCCCCTCTATCAGCAGGGACTCGGCGTGTGCCAGCCCCTCGGTCATTCCCGTGTAGTCCATCAATCCTCCAACGGCCGCGGTTGCGTGCGCGTCTGCGCCCGGCCGGCGGCCAATGCTCATGTCCCTAGGCTACCCATGGGACGTCACTTTGATGCAGGGCGCCCCTGCGCCAGGCCAAAGTCTATCTGCCCGCGCTCCGGCCGCGCGTCCGTCACGGTCACGGCCACGCGCTGCCCAGGACGCCACTGGCGCCCGGACTCGCCGCCGGTGAGGCACATGCGCTTCTCGTCGAAGTCGAACCACTCGTCCCCCAGCGCGCGCACCGGCACGAGGCCCTCCGCGCAGGTGTCGTCCAGCATCACGAAGAGCCCGTAGCGCTCCACGCCCACGACGATGCCCGAGAAGGACTCGCCCACGTGCCCCTTGTAGAGCTCGGCCATCTTGACGTTCTGCGTGTCGCGCTCCGCGCCGTCCGCCAGGCGCTCGCGCTCCGAGCACGTGCGGCAGAGCTGCGGCAGCACGTGCAGCACCTGCATCTGCTCGCGGCTCGTGCGGTGGCCCTCGAGCAGCGCCCGGAGCGAGCGGTGCACGATGTCGTCCGGGTAGCGGCGGATGGGCGACGTGAAGTGGCAGTACGCCGGCGCGCCCAGCGCGTAGTGGCCCTCGTTCCTGGGCAGGTAGACGGCCCGGCGCTGCGCCCGCAGCAGCACGGAGTTGGCCAGGAACTCGCCCGTGGTGCCACGGGCGGCGCGCAGCACGTCCTGGATGGCGTGTGGGTCGCCCTCCGCGACGCGCGCGGCGAGGGGCGCGTCCACCAGCTGCAGCTCCCGCAGCACGGGGAGCGTGGCGCGCATGTCCTCCGCCGCGGGCGGCTCGTGCACGCGGTACGCCGCGGGGGCCTCCGCGTCCGAGAGGAACTTGGCCACGCTCTCGTTGGCGATCAGCATGGCCTCCTCGACCAGGCTCGTCGCCCGCGTCTTGCGGCGGACGCTCACCCCCGTGGGCACGCCCTTCTCGTCCAGCTGCACCTTGGCCTCGGCGGTGTCGAAGTCGATGGCGCCGCGCTCCTCGCGACGCGCGCGCCTCAGGGCCGCCACCTCGTCCAGCACGTGGATGGACTCCGCCACGCGCGGGCGGTCCGCGGCGTCGCAGCAGGGCAGGTCGTCCGGGGTCGCGTCGCCGTCGAGCAGGCGGTCGACCGTCGCGTAGTCGAGCCGCGCGACGGAGCGTATGGCCGTGGGCGCGGGGTCGGCGGCCACGACGTTGCCGCGGCCGTCGAGCCGCATGAAGACGCTCATGCACAGGCGGTCGACGCCGGGGCGGAGCGAGCACACGTCGTTGCAGAGGCGCTCTGGGAGCATGGGCAGCACGCGGTCGACCAGGTACACGGAGCAGGTGCGGCGGCGCGCCTCGCGGTCGATGGGCGTGTCCCAGCCCACGAAGTGCGTGACGTCCGCGATGTGCACCTCGACCTCGTAGCCGTCGTCTAGCCGGCGCGCGCCCACGGCGTCGTCGAAGTCGCGCGCGTCCGTCGGGTCGATGGTGAAGACGCAATGGTCGCGCACGTCGCGGCGCAGCGGCTCCTGCGCGAGCGCCTGGGCCACGTCCTCACGCATGCCCTCCGCCTGGTCGAGCGCCTCCTGCGGGAACTCCGTCGCGAGGTCGTACGACGCGATCACGGACTCGACGTTCATGTCCACGTCGTCCGAGGACCCGATGCGGGCGTCGATCGTTACGATGCCCGCGGAGTGGCGCGTGGGGTACTCCACGATGCGGGCCCGCACCAGGTCGCCCTCGGCCACGCCCAGGCGCTCCGGGCTCTTGTCCTCCGGCACCACGAAGAAGTCCCGCTTGACGCGCGCGTCCAGCGGCACGACAGCGCCGAGCGGCTCGAGGCGGCGGTACACGCCCGCGAAGGTCGTCGTGTTGCGCACGAGCACGGACTGCACGCGCGCAAGGCGCCTGCCGTCATGCGAGGAGGAGAGGCTCGCCTGGACCTCGTCCCCGCTCATGGCCTCGCGGATCCCGCCGCGCGCGACGTCGAACGTCCCCTCGGCGGTGTGGAGCTCGGCCACGCCCGGCTTGAGCACGCGCAGGACGCCCGTCACAAGGGCGCGCGGCTTCCTCTGCTTGGACTGTCCCCGCCGTCCCCTCTGGTGGCGCGCGCGCTTTCTTCCCATGGTGTCCCCCTCAACAAAAGGAGGCGGCGTGACCAGATGGCCGCGCCGCCTCGCCAGATGGCAGTGTGTCGAAGCTTGCCTAGACCTTGAGGTAGCGCCTCATGGCAATCATAGACCCAAACATGCCCAGGAGCATGCCGATAACGATCAGGCCCACGTACGTGCCAACGAGCACGTTGGTCGGCAGGTTGAACGAGAGGAACTTGAGGCTCGTCTGCAGCTTGGGCATCACGACGGAAAGCCCCGCGTTCAGCGCGACGACCGCCAGCACCGAGCCGATGAGCGCCTCGAGCAGGCCCTCCATCATGAACGGCCCGCGGATGAACCCGTTGGAGGCGCCCACCAGGCGCATGATGGCGATCTCGCGGCGGCGCGCCGAGATGGCGAGCCTGATCGTGTTGTTGATGAACACGAACGCGATGAAGGCCAGGAGGGCGACGAGCACGATGGCCGCTATTCTCAGATAGTACGTGACCGAGAAGAGCCGCTCCACGGTCTCGCGGCCGTACTGGACCGACGCGCTGGGATTGCTGGAGTTGTCCGCGACCTTGGCGAAGTCGGAGTCCTTGATGAGCCGCTTCGCGACGGACTCGACGTTCTGGGGATTCTTGAGCTTGATGACGATCGACGCCGGGATGGGGTTGTCGCCGTCAAGGGCCGCCACGGCGTCTGACGCGTTGCGGTTGCTCATGGTCTTCTTGTACTCGTTGAGCGCCTGCTCCTTGCTCTTGTAGGTGACCGACTGGACGTTCTTCCAGCCCTCGACCTTCTTCTCGAGCGCGGTGACGGCGGTCTTGTCGGCACTGTCCGAGAGGAACGCCTGGATCGTGACGCGGTCCTCCACGTTGCCGACGAGGTTGCCGACCATGACGGAGCCGAGCACGAACATGCCGATCACGAAGAGCGACAGGAAGATGGTGACGATGGCGCCCAGGACCGTCGACCAGTTGCGACGGAAGTGGCGGAACGCCTCGTGGAGCGAGTATCCGATGTTAGATGGCACCATAGAAGCCGTAGCCTCCCCTCTCCTGGTCGCGAACGACGTGGCCCGCCTCGAGCGCGATGACGCGACGGCGCATGGAGTCCACCATCTCGCGGTCGTGCGTCGCCATGACGACGGTCGTTCCCGTGCGGTTGATTCGGTCGAGCAGCCTCATGATGCCGAGCGAGATCGCGGGGTCGAGGTTGCCCGTGGGCTCGTCGCACACCAGGAGCGGCGGGCGGTTGACCATGGCTCGGGCGACGGACACGCGCTGCTGCTCGCCACCGGAGAGCTGGTCGGGGTAGTTGTCCATCTTCTCGGCAAGTCCCACGAGGCGGAGCGTCTCGGGAACCTGCACCTTGATGACGGCGCGCGGCTTGCCGATGCACTCGAGCGCGAACGCGACGTTCTCGTAGACCGTCTTGTCCGGCAGGAGCTTGAAGTCCTGGTACACCGTGCCGATCTGGCGGCGCAGGTACGGGACCTTCCTGTCGCGAAGCTTCGTCAGGTCCTGGCCCGCGACGATCACCTTGCCGCTCGTCGCGCGAAGCTCGCGCGTCAGCAGCTTCAGGAGGGTCGACTTGCCGGACCCCGAGTGTCCCACGACGAAGACGAACTCGCCGGGGTAGATGTCGAGGCTCACCTGGTCGAGGGCGGGCTTGTTGGGCTGGGCCGGGTAGATGAGTGTTACGTTTCGAAGCGAGATGGTAGGCCTTCCCGTGTGCGGGACGACCCTGTTACCACCATCCTGCAGGGGTGCGAAGACGCTCTTGGTCTCGGGCTGCGCCGTCACGTCGCCGGCGTCCTTCGAGACCACGATGCCCTCCTGCCCGGTCGCCTGGGCGTCCGACGCGTCCGGTGCCGCCGATGCGGTGACGGTCGTCACAGGCTGCGGCTCGTCAGAGCCGTCGTCCGCCCCGGACTCCGCCCGAGGCGCCGCGTGCGACGCCACATGGCTCGCCTCGGCGGCCGTCTCCTCGCGCACGATCTCGTCCACGCGAGACGCCGGGTCCATCGACCCCGTGTCCTGCGTCTGGTCGGGCGTCGCGGGTGCCTGGCTCAGAGGCTCGGGCTTCTCGTCCCCCTGCCGCTCGCTGCTGCGAAAGTGGTTGGCCACAAGAGCTCCTTTTTCTACAAAGCGATACTGACAGAATCTGTATAAGTCTACACAACGCGGCGCGGCTCCCGCTCGCGCTCACGGACGTCGCACATATAAATCAGAGGGGTGAAGGCTGCCTTGGGGACGGGCGTCACGCCGTGCGAGAAGGACCCCTACGCACCTATGCGCGAGAACCCCTCGCCAAACGCCTCGTGCACCTCGCTCAGGATCACGATCGCGTCCGGGTCCGTCTCACCCACAATCTGCTTCAGCCGCGTCGTCTCCGTGCGGCCGCAGACGCACATGAGCACCGGTCGGTCGTTGCCGCTCCAGACGCCTCGCGCCTGCAGCTCGGTGCACCCGCGCCCTAGCTCATACATGATCCGGTTCGCGATGGCCTCGTGCTCGTCGGATATCACGTACGCGACCCTCGCGGTGCGCGGGCCGTCCACCACGGCGTCGATCACGCGTCCGCCAATGTACATGGCCACGCCCGCGAACAGCGCGTTTCTCAACGAGAACACCGGTATCGACGCGACCACGATGACGCCGTCCACGATCATGCTCAGCGTGCCCAGCGGCATTCCGTTCCGCTTTGCTATCAGCTGGCACACGATGTCCGTTCCGCCGGTGTTGCCGCCGGAAAGGAAGACGACGCCGACGCCAGCCCCAACAAACACCGCCCCCCAGATTGCGGAGATCAGCAGCTCGCCCTGGGTCGGCACGGGAAGGAACGGCTTCAGCGCGTCCATCAGGAAGCCCGAGACCAGAATGCCCGCGATGCTCCTCGAAACGTAGCTCCAGTCCCTCGTCGTGACGACCACGTAGGCCAGAAGGACGATGTTCATGACGATGGTCTGCAGACCGACGGGAAGCGTCACGCCCGCCGACTTGCCGACCGCATAGATGATCGTCGCCAGACCCGTGAGCCCGCCGGCCGCGATGCCGTTCGGAAGCTCGAAGCAGTCGATGCCTATCGCGAAGAGCACGGAGCCGCCCACGATGAGAAGGGCGTCCCTCACGAGACGCCGCCAGTCAGTTGCAAGCCTCATTTTCCCTCCTCGCTCGTCCGCCATCTGTGGTAGCCGATGATGAACTGGTCAAGGTCGCCATCCCGCAGCACGGCGTCGACGTTTCCCGTCTCGACCCCCGTGCGCAGGTCCTTCACCATCTTGTAGGGATAGAGCACGTAGCTCCTGATCTGGTTGCCAAAGCCAATCTCGCGCTTCGGGCCGCGCAGCTCGTTCACCTCTGACTCGCGCTCCGCGAGCGCCCGCTCGTACAGCCGGCTTTTGAGGATGCCCATGGCGATGGCGCGGTTCTGGATCTGGCTACGCTCGTTCTGGCACGTCACCACGATACCCGTCGGAATGTGCGTGATGCGCACCGCGGAGTCGGTCGTGTTCACGCCCTGGCCGCCATGGCCGGTCGCGTGGTACACGTCGACCCTGATGTCGCCCGGGTCTATGTCCACGGTCACGTCATCGGGAAGCACGGGCAGCACCTCCACGCCGGCAAACGTCGTCTGCCTGCGCTTCTTGTCGTCCGTTGGCGAGATCCTCACCAGTCGGTGCACGCCCTGCTCGGCCCGCAGCATGCCATACGCGTTCTTGCCCGATACGGTGAACGTCGCCCTGTCGATCCCGATCACCTCGGCCGCCGGCGCGTCGTTCACGTCCACCTTCCAACCGCGACGGTCACAGTAGCGCAGGTACATGTGGAAGAGCATGTCGCACCAGTCCTGCGCCTCGAGCCCGCCCTGCCCGGGCGTCACGGTCACGATTGCGTCGCCGTGGTCGAACTCCCCCGTGAACCAGGTCGAGAGCTCGAGCTCGCCCAGGTCCCGCACGAGCTTGTCGTAGGACGTCTTCGCCTCGGCGAGAAGTTCCTCGTCCGAGGTCTCGAGCCCAAGCTCGAGCGCGGCGCTCACGTCATCCAGCTCCGCGCGCGCGTTATCGAGGGCGGAAACGTCCTCCTTCGCGCGCGTGAGCTCCTCCATCGCCTTCGTCGCACGCTCGGCATCGTCCCAGAAGCCGGGTTGCGCGCTCTCAAGCTCGAGCTCAGCTACCCTGCCCCTCTTCTCGTCTATGTGGAGGTAGCTCTCGACCTTGTCCAGACGGGCCGAGAGCCCCTTCACGTCCTCATTCGAAATGTCGACCATGTTCCAACGTTTCGCTAGCGGTTCCTGCCATGGCAGTTCTTGAACTTCTTGCCGCTGCCGCAGGGGCAGGGGTCATTCCTGCCAACGCCCACGTACGGGTCGGGGTCGTCGGCCTTCCTGTAGGTGCTCGGCTTCGCCGGCGCCGCATGTTTGGGTGCCGCGTGCGTAGCCGAGCCCTGGCCACCCTGCGCGAGGGCGCTGCGCGCGCCGCCGTGGTCCCCGTCGACGTCCGCAGGACCAGAGTAGCTTGCTCCGCGCAGGTCATCGGGACCGTCGTCCTCCGTGAGCGGGGCCACGAGCTCCAGACGCAGGATCGTCCTGAGGAAGTCCTCGTACATCGTATTCACGAGCTCGGTAAACGCCGCATAGGCCTCGGTCTTGTACTCCACCAGGGGGTCACGCTGGCCAAAACCGCGCAGGCCGATGCCAGTCTTAAGGTAGTCCATCTCCTGGAGGTAGGACATCCACCTCGTGTCGATGACGCGCAGCATCACCTGGGCGGAGAGCTGCTGCATAATCTCGTCGGAAAGCCGCTTGGACTTCTCGTGGTAGCAGCCGATCACGAAGTCGTCCACCTGCTCCGTCAGGGTGTCGATGTCTGGGTCCTCGTCGAACTCCGGCAGGTCGTCGCGACCGGTCAGCTCCTCGACCCACTTGCGGAGCCCCTTCAGGTCCCAGTCCTCGGACCCATGGTCCTCGCCGCAGAACTCGCGCACCTTGCGCTCGACGGTGTCGTGCGTGACCTCCTCGATGTGCGCCACAAGGTCCTTGCCGTCCAGGATCTTGTTGCGCTCCTCGTAGATGACCTGGCGCTGCTTGTTCATGACGTCGTCGTAGTCGAGGACGTTCTTACGCATCGCGAAGTTGATCTCCTCGACCTTGCGCTGCGCGCCCTCCACGGCCTTGGTCACGATCTTCGCCTGGATGGGCATGTCGTCCGGCATGTCGTACTTCGACATGAGCGCCGAGATCTTGTCCATGCGGTCTCCGCCAAAGAGCCTCATCAGGTCATCCTCGAGCGAGAGGTAGAACTGCGTCTCGCCGGGGTCGCCCTGACGGCCCGCACGACCGCGCAGCTGGTTGTCGATGCGTCGGCTCTCGTGCCTCTCGGTGCCGATGACGCACAGGCCGCCCGCCGCGAGGACGTGCTCCTTCTCCTTCTCGCACGTCTTCTTGGCAGCCTCGACGTAGCGCTCGCGCACCGCGGGGTCGACTCCCTCGTCCACGTCGATTCCGTCTGCCTTCATGCGCTCGACGGCAAGCACGTCCGGGTTGCCGCCCAGCAGGATGTCGGTACCACGACCGGCCATGTTCGTGGCGATGGTGACGGCGCCCTCGCGACCAGCCTGTGCCACGATCTGCGCCTCGCGCTCGTGGAACTTCGCGTTCAGCACCTCGTGCTTGATGCCACGCTTGTCAAGGATCCTCGAGAGTCGCTCGGAGCTCTCGATGGACACCGTGCCCACCAGCACGGGCTGCCCAGTGGCATGGCGCTTCTCCACGTCGTCCGCGACGGCGTTGAACTTGGCGTCGATCGTCCTGTACACGAGGTCGTCGTGGTCCACGCGGATGACCGGCTTGTTGGGCGGAATGACCTGCACGGGCAGGTTGTAGATCTCCCTGAACTCGGCGTCCTCGGTCATTGCGGTGCCCGTCATGCCCGAGAGCTTGTCGTACAGCCTGAAGTAGTTCTGCAGCGTGATCGTGGCGAGAGTCTGGTTCTCCTCGCGAACGTAGACGTTCTCCTTCGCCTCGATCGCCTGGTGCAGGCCCTCGGAGTAGCGCCTGCCCTCCATGATGCGGCCGGTGAACTCGTCGACGATCTTCACCTCGCCGTCCACCACGACGTACTGCTGGTCCCTGTGGAACATGTACTGCGCCTTCAGTGCCTGCTGCAGGTGGTTGACGAGCTGGCCTGACATGTCGGAGTAGATGTTGTCGATGCCGAGCCTGCTCTCGATCTTGCGGAGGCCCTCGTCCGTCGCCGCGATGGTGTGCTTCGCCTCGTCCATCTCGAAGTCGACGTCAGGCGTCAGGCCACGGACCGCGCGCGCAAAGTCCTTGTACGTGCTGGCAGACTTCGTGCCCGCACCGGAGATGATGAGCGGCGTCCTCGCCTCGTCGATCAGGATCGAGTCGACCTCGTCCACGATGGCGAAGTTGTGGCCCCTCTGCACGCGCATGTCCGCGCGTCCGACCATGTTGTCCCTCAGGTAGTCGAAGCCAAACTCCGAGTTCGTGCCATACGTCACGTCCGCATCGTAGGCGGGCTTCTTCAGGCTGAGCTTCATCCCGTTCTGGAGGATGCCGACGCTCATTCCCAGGAACTTGTACACCTGGCCCATCCACTCGCTGTCGCGCTTCGCGAGGTAGTCGTTCACGGTGACGATGTGCACGCCCTTCCCGGGAATCGCGTTCAGGTAGCCGGCAAGCGTGGACACGAGCGTCTTGCCCTCGCCGGTCTTCATCTCCGCGATCATGCCGCGGTGCAGCGCAATGCCGCCAATCACCTGCACGTCGAAGTGCCTCATGCCAAGCGACCTGACCGAAGCCTCCCTGACGGTGGCAAATGCCTCGGGGAGAAGGTCGTCCAACGACTCGCCGTTGTCGTACCTCTCGCGAAACTTTACCGTCTGCCCCCGCAGCTCCTCGTCGCTCAGGGCTTTGATCTGAGGCTCGAAGTCGTTCACCTGCTCGGCAATTGCCTCGAACTCCTTGAGCTGCTTATCGGCGCCGCGCGACAGGAGCCGCGCAAAAATGTTTGCCATACTCTTCCCCCGCATATTCACCGGCACGATGGCCGCGAGCATTATTCAACATTTCACTCTATCAATAGAGCGCCATCAGGGCACCCTCGACGCCCGCAACCATCAAAATGGCACTACGAGGTGGGCTCGCCGTCATTGCCCAAGTTGTCGATCTCCTCGGTCGTAAGGTCGCTGCCGCTGCGCCCCAGCGCCTCGTCAACGCCCTGGCACACCGTCTTGCTGGGCGTAATGTGAAGCTCGCGGAGAAGAACGTCCCTATAGCGCCGATACGCCGCCGTTATCTCCGCGGTCCTGCCCAGTACGCCCAATGCCATGACGTTGGAGATGACAGCGTCTTCGCGCATGCAGTCGTCCTCAAGCGCCTCCCTGGAAAACTGGGACGAGAGGTACGCCTTCCCCTCCCGCAGGGCAGCCCGCGCGCCCGCCGCCATGGCATCCGCATGCAGCCGCGCAAGCGCCTCCGCGCGCGCCGTGCTGATTCCGGACGGGTCGTCAAACGCCTCCGCTATCCCTCCGGAATATATTGCCCTTGCTTTGCCCGCCATCGTCATGACGCTCTTGTCCAGACCGTCGTTTGCCAGGGCGGCCGTGGCACACTTCTCGAAGTCGTCCACGTCCACGGAGACGCGAGACATGTCCAGCGAAATCCTCCCCGTTCCACGCCCCGTCAGGATGAACGGCTCGTCCGTCTCGTTTATTCGGAGCGCCTTCCTGGCCATGCAGACGGATTCGTAGATCTTCTGGTTGCCCGTATCGTAGTCATAGTCGCCCCAGATCATCTCTATCGCGTCTCTCTTCGAGAGCGAGTGCCCCCTCGTGAGCGCAAGCGCAAACACGAGGTTTCTACCGCGTCGCGCTCCAAGCGACTTCGTGGGCAACTCCCTTCCGTTTATGGTGACGGAGAACGTGCCCAGGACCTTAATCCTCACCGGCTTCTCGTTTGGCTCCCCCGCACCTGAAACGTCGCCGCCCACCGTCAGGCTCTCCTCCGCTACCTGGGCATCGCCCACGGATTCCAGCGATGAGGTTGCGAAGTTCCTCCAATTGATGGGCATGAGCTCCCTAAAGTTCTGCGACACCAGCCCGCAATCGTTCATGAGGACGTTCAGGGCCCAGAGGATCTCTCGCGAGCAATTCGCCCTCGACAGCGTGTCGAGCCGTATCGGATAGTCGGTTTCCGACCTCGACGCCTGGCCGAGCATCCTCCTGAGGTCGACGAGCCTGCCAATCTCAGGCGTCGTACTTGACGGGGCGGGCTCCAGCGCGTCGCCAATCTCAGACCCAGTTGCGGCCTCCACGGCATCCGCCAGCAAATTTGCAGCCGCCTCTATGTAGCCCGCTGACGCATTTCTCGCAAGATCGGCGGCACGTCTCGCGCGGACGCTGGCACGCGCATATGCCTTGAGCCTTAGGTCGGCTACCGCGGCGGCGCAGAGAAAAACGGCCTCCGGGATTGCATCGCCTGTCGTATCGAGCTTGGTTATGATTTGTTCCACTTCAGGAAATACGGCTACTCTCCCCATGAGGATCCGTAGCGCAGAAACCATTCCCGAGTGCAGCGCAGAAAGCCTCCCCGATCCCGACTCGACCAGAATCCGGCCGGCGTCAGATACGGCCGAGCCCCGCTGTCGAACAGGCGCCTCCCCAAGAAGCGCTTCGCAGATTCCGAAGTCATCCATCAGAAGGGCAGCCGGAATGCCATCGAAGGATTTCCTGCCCGGGTTGTCCAGAATGGAGTCGAAGCACTCGAGGAATTTGCCTCCGATGATTTTCTCTATCGCATCGAGGTGGTCTACCATGACGCAAATCTGTTCATCATCGAGATTGAAGTCCTTCTCGACTTTCAGTATGGGTGACCTCGCGAAGGCGTCTCTGCACACCCCCAGCATTGCCGCATGGCGCAGCATGGACTTTTCGGAAGACCTCAGCCTTGGCAAAGCGGAACAGGCCTCGCGCAGTCGAGTTACCTCTTCCCGTCTCGCCGAGACCTCCGCAACCGCAAGGCTATTGATGAGCTTTAATGTACCGAGATCATCATCCCGCTTTTCAAATAGCCTGGAAGCCCTAGCTACGAGGTCGACGTGTCCCGCGCAAACAAGGTTTACGCCGCTTTCCATTACCATTTCTCCAGCCGCGGCAGAGTCACAAATTGGCTCGAGCACAATTCCCATGCGACGATATTGCCCGCGCCTGGCAAGAACATCCGCGACGCCTAGCGTCACATCCCGAAACTTGCGGCACGTTTCATCCAGTACGGCCAGGCAACTGTGAAGGACATCATCGTTGCTCAGCGCCGCCACTCGAAAGGCCGAGTCAAGACTCGCGACCCCGAAGAATGGCGCCTCACTCTCAAGGATGCCGAGGGCCTCTTCGTCCGCATGACGACAGATACGCACAACATCGTCAAAGGTTCCCCTCCCAAGCAGAATCATTGCCAGCCTGAGTTCCAAATCCTCCTCTGCAAGGGAGGCCCTCAGCGACGCAGTCACCATCTCCTTGACCGCGCGGTCGTAGAACGTTCCTCCGCATGAGCTACCGCTGAAAGCTGCAGTATCAGCCCTAAGCGAGACGATCAGTTTTGGAAGTAGATTTGTCATAGGGTGTGGCTCACTGTTCATTGGCCGGGCAACAAGCCTTGTCGAGTCGATGACGTAGGCGTCCCCGAACGCGTCCATCAATCCCTCGCACTCCGGCCTAACCGACACGAGTACTCGACACCCGGCATTCACCATCTTTCCGATCGCTTTCGCAACGCGGCCATATGCCCTCTCGTCCGCCGCGGGAACATCATCAATGCAGACAGTCATGCGTGGAGAACCTTCGCACGACTTCACCGTTTCCCTCGCGAACCTTCCAAAACGGGTCGCAAGTTCCGATTCCCTGCACCCTTCGAGAGATGCGTGTTGAACGCGCGCTCCGACGCTCTTCTCGTATGCCATTACGCTCTCAATGAAGTACGACTTCCCAACGCCAGCATCACCAGTCACAAAAACGATTTTCGACCCGAGGCCCATCGCCGCGGTCCACATGCCAACCACTTCGCTCCGCGTGACTAATGCGCTAGACTCAAGCTCAATTTCCCGGCGATATGCATCGTAGCAAGCGGCCATGTCTTGTCTCCTCTTCTCGAGTAACTCCTTACTGAAAAATGCCTTAATACATAAATGCACTAAATCTATTGATTTGTCACTAGTAAATCGGAAAACATTCGGTCAACAAGTTAATTATTTCAAATACACCCTAAATGTTCGATAATATTGCTACATTTATATAAATATAACCTAAAGATTCCCTGAAATATGGTTCAATTAAGGTTTATTGCACGACCCACCGAACCCAACTCAGGTCACGCGGAGCTTCCCAAACGGGCCTCTAGTATCGCCAGGCTTGGAAGAAGCAGAAGAATCGTTTCAATATGAAGAGGATCAGCGATGCCCTAGAAGCGGGCCAACTGCTACGCAGAGATTTCATACAGCTTCACATTTGCGTTGCTAAAGCTCATGCGGACATCTGAACAGAGCATCTTAGTGTCAATGAATCTAATGCCTCGGGAGCTGTGCGATAACCGTAGCAGTATTGCTTTGTTTGGTAACGATTCAGAAGTGGCAAAGTTCAGACGTGGGCGTATTGATCAACGCTGAAGGTTATCGTGCAGGCGTTGTTTATCGCGCAGGCAACGGCCATATGTATGACAGCTATTCCCAATGTCACGATGAGAAGCTTGACCTCGGAGGAATAGTTCGAAGTAATGCTTATAGGAATACCTTTAGCTAGGTCACTTAAAGTACCGACAATCCGAGTAGACGCACTGCCTAGCGCGAATCAAAAAATAATCAATCAGATGATTT
>NZ_JBJEHW010000166.1:0-9696 GCF_051876455.1 Parafannyhessea sp. | reverse complement strand
AGGATTCTAATAACAGGTTCGCGTTATTAGAATCGCGCGAGAAATTCTAATAACGCTTTTCGACCTTAATCCGTTATTAGAATCCTTGCCACTCCGGACCGGTCCGGTCCGCAGCCCCTGCCGCCGCCGTCCGAGCCCTCTGCAAATGTTGTGCCATTGGGCACGAAAGCGCCCTCCCACCCGACACGAGTCGCCCGCACATGCGAAAATAAGAGGACTTGTGCTGTTCGCGATGTTACTGATGTTGATGATGCTGACGGACGTGGGGAAGGGGGCATTGGCGTGACCGAGAGGCGAAGGCCGACCAAGAGGTCATCCCGCGGCTCCCAGGGCCGCAGCCCCCAGCGCCGCAGCTCGACGTCGCGCGGCACCTCCCGCAGTGACGGCGACGCCACCACGCGCGTCTCCGGCACGCGCAGCTCGCGCGGAACCTCCCGCAAGAGCTCCCGCGGCACCAGGCGCACCCAGCGCGACGCCGACTCGCAAGAGCTGCGCGGCACCAGGCGCGAGTCGGGCTCCAGGCACGAGTACCGCGACTACGAGCGCGAGATCAGCCGTCACCCCAAGCGCCCTCCCGCGCGGACAGTACGCCAGCGCCAGCGCGAGCCCGAGGGCATCCCCATGTACCGCGAGGAGTACGGCCAGGCGGGCATCGCCCCGCGCAGCCGCGAGAGCCGTCGCAGGCGAGAGGAGCGACTCCGCCGGGTCCGCGGGTTCGTGGGCACGCGCCCGCAGTTCCCCTTCCGGCCGCTCATTGCGATCGTGGCGGCGCTGCTCGTCGCGGCGGTCGTGTTTCTCGTCGTGACCAACGTCGTCAAGCTCGTGAGCACGCCGCAGCAGACCCAGGAGACGACCGCTACCGTCGTCAAGAGCAAGGGCGGCCTGTCCACGGCGATCGCGGACTCCAGCAAGCTGTTCACCACCACGTACGACTGGGACAACCTCTCCACCAAGAGCGGACGCATCACGTACAAGGCAAGCGGCAAGACCGTCAGTCGCACGGGCATCGACGTGTCCGAGCACAACGGCGCGATCAACTGGACCAAGGTCGCGGCCGACGGGATCGACTTCGCGTACATCCGCATCGGCTACCGCGGCTCGGTGCACGGCAACATCAAGGCGGACAAGCGCTTTGCGCAGAACTTCGCCGGCGCCAAGAAGGCGGGCCTCGACATTGGCGTCTACTTCTTCTCGCAGGCGACCACCACCAAGGAGGCCAAGGCCGAGGCGCGCTATGTGGTCAAGAAGCTGGGCGGCTACGCAACCAAGTACCCCATCGTGTTTGACATGGAGCCCTCCCAGTCCGGCAACGACCGCGTGGCCGAGCTCAGCAACGCGCAGCTCACGGCCGTGGCGCAGGCGTTCTGCAAGGAGGTCGAGAGCCTGGGCTACCACGCGTGCGTCTATGGCAGCCGCGCCGACCTCGCGCACTACGACCTCGCGAGCCTCGCCGACTACGGCTTCTGGTACGCGGAGTACGCCGACCAGCCCACGATGGCGCTGCGCTTTGCCCTCTGGCAGTACTCCAGCACGGCGACGGTGGACGGCATCGACGGCAACGTCGACCTCGACCTCGACCTCACGACGGCCCTCAAGAAGGTGCAGGCAAAGGAGAAGTCCAAGTCCTCGGGCGAGAAGGACGACTCCTCCAGCTCGAGTTCCTCCTCGTAGGCCAAGGGCAAAGCCAGCCGCAAGAGACGCCAGCACACGGCCCCGCGCGACCCAAACCGCGCGGGGCCTTCGCGTCACGTCGGCACGACGGCCGCGCATCGGCTACCATGCATCACTACAACACGCTTTTCCCCAAAGAGGCAACCATGACCGAATGGCTCGTACATCGCTTCATCAAGGACGCGGACCAGACCACGCTCCCCCGCGTCCGCGACGCCCACGGCACGCTCGCGAGCGTCGTCTGCATCATCTGCAACGTCGTGCTCTGCGTCGCCAAGGCGCTCGTGGGCCTGGCGGCCGGCTCGCTCTCCGTCGTGGCGGACGCCATCAACAACCTGAGCGACGCCTCGAGCAACATCGTGAGCCTCGTGGGCTTCAAGCTCGCGAGCCGCCCCGCGGACAAGGGCCACCCCTACGGGCACGGGCGCATCGAGTACCTCTCGGGCGTGGTGGTCGCGTTTCTCATCCTGCTCGTGGGCGTCGAGCTCGTGAAGAGCTCGGTGGAGAAGATCGTGAAGCCGGAGCCGGTGGACTTCTCGCTCGTGACGGTCGTCGTGCTGCTGGCATCCATCGCCGTCAAGGCGTGGATGGCGCGCTTCAACTCCGCCCTGGGCAAGCGGATCGACTCCGTGACGCTCGAGGCCACGGCCCAGGACTCCAGGAACGACGTGATCACGACCGCCGCCGTCCTCGCGGCGGGCGCCGTGTCGCAGCTCACGGGACTCGACCTCGACGGCTGGGCCGGCCTCGCCGTGGGCGCGTTCATCGTGTGGAGCGGCTTCTCGCTCGTGCGCGAGACGCTCGACCCGCTGCTGGGCCAGGCGCCGGACCCCGCGCTCGTGCGGCACATCCACGACACGATCATGAGCTACCCCGGCGTGCTGGACACGCACGACCTCATGGTGCACGACTACGGCCCCGGCCGCCGCTTCGCGAGCGCGCACGTGGAGATGCCCGCCGAGATCAGCCCGCTCAAGAGCCACGAGGTGCTCGACTCCATCGAGCACTACTTCAGCGACGAGGAGGGCCTGCCCCTGGTGCTGCACTACGACCCCGTCGTGACGTTCGACCCCAAGGACCGCGACCTGCACCACTGGATGTCCGAGCAGGTAAAGTCCATCGACCCGCGACTCACGATCCACGACGTGCGCGTGACCCAGGAGGGCGGCGCCACGCACGTCTCGCTCGACTGCGTGCGGCCGCACGGGCTCGCGCTCTCAGACGACGAGCTGAGCGACATGGTCTGCCAGATCGTGCACCGTCGCTATCCCAAGGCCGTCTGCCACGTGACCGTGGACTCGAGCTACGTCTCCACGGGCGTGTAGCGGCGCGAACGCACAGGCGACCCACTAGAGAGCCGGGGCCGCACGTTCCCGTGCGACCCCGGCTCATCGTTTCCCGCGTGGCTGACCGCCCCTTGGAACGGCGGAAGCGCTTCTCCCCTGGCGACCCTAGCGGCCGTCGCGACCAAGCGCGATGCGCCCGGCGGCAAACGTGCAGGACGCGATGCCGACCTTCATGAGGTCGAGCGCCACGAACGGCGCGACGCCCGCAGCGAAGGCAGCCGTGGGCGTGAGGTGCGCGACCACCATGAGCTGCGCCCATCCGCACAGGTACACGACGGCCACCATGGCCACGAGCGACGCCGCCGCGGACGCGACCCAGGGCAGGCGCGTGCGAGAGGCGCGCCCGAGCACCAGCGAGCCAACCGCGGCCGCGAGCACGAAGCCCAGGATGAAGCCGCCGGTGGGACCGGCGAGGCGGACGATGCCGCCCATGTGGCCCGAGAAGACCGGGGCGCCCAGGGCGCCGATTGCCACGTAGGAGGAAGCGCTTGCCACGGCCTCGCGCGGGCGCAGCGCCAGCACCACGTAGCAGAGCGCGAGCACCTGCAGCGTGAAGGGCACCGGCACGAGCGGCACCTCGACGTTCGCGCTCGCGATGAGCGCGAGGGTGCCTGCCGCGACGCGCAGGACGGGCGCGACGGCGGCCAGGCCGCGGGACTCGCCCCTGGAAATGGAACCGTTCCTAAGCATGGGATCTCCCCTCATACCATAATCAATCCAACTAGTCGCGCCACGCGCGCGGGCGTGCGGGCGCCGGCGCCAGGCGCTACTTGGCCCCCTCGGGCACGTCCCAGGCCAGGCTCACGGAGCCCACGCCCAGGTGGAGCGACACCACGGGCCCGCCGTCGCGCTTCTCCACCGTGGCCTTGGGCAGCATGCGGTGCACGCAGTCGACCAGGGCGTCGGCCGCCTCGGAGTCTCCGTAGGAGGAAACCACGAGCAGCCCCTTGCGGGCGCCCTCGGGCACCTGACGCACCAGCGCGCGGACGGTCCCGCCCATGCCATGCGCAACGTCCATGTCGCGGATGCCGCCCTTCTCGAGCACCATGATGAGGTAGCGGTCGAGCTTGCCGGCCACGGCGCGGCGCATCGCGCCGAGCCTGCCGGAGCGGCGCAGCACGTCGAGCCTCGGCACCGTGAACGCGATGCCCTGCAGGGCACGCGCACGCTCGAGCTCAGCGGCCGTCTCGGCCAGGGTCGCGCCGCCGGAGAGGAGCCTCCGCGCGCGCCTGACCGCAAAGTCCAGGCCGCCGGACGTGGTCCACGAGTCGACCACGACGATGCGCTCCGCCGCGACGCCCTCGCCCAGCAGCTGCTCGCGCGCGTCCACCGCGCTGCGGTACGTGCCGGAGAGCCTGCTCGACATGGTGATGCACAGCACGTCGGACCCGCGGTCCAGCAGGCGCCTGAACTCGTCGTGGAACGCGGACTGGAACACGGCCTCCGTGCTCAGGATCTTGGCGTTGCGGAAGAGGGCGTCGTACTCCTCGTTCTCGCCCTCGTACTTCTCCGCGTGGCGGACGCCGTCCACCAGGTAGTGCATTGAGACGACCACGCAGCCCAGCGACGCCGCCTCCGCCCGCGTGATGGGGACGGAGCTGTCGCACACGATGGTGACGGGACGGGGTGCCCCGGACCGGTTCGCCTGCGCCGCGGCACCAGCCGCGGCGGGCGCATGGCCCAGATCGGATTCGCTCATGCGTCGAACCTCCCTATACGACGGAACCTTTCGTATCGCGCGTCGAGAAGTGCGTCCGCCTCCATCGGGGCGAGCTCGGAAAGCTCCTGGTGGAGTCGGTCTGCAAGCCTCTCGGCGAACGCCGGCGTGCCGAGCCCGTCGGCGTCGACCTCGCCGTCCACGATGCCGAGCCTCATGAGCGCCGGCGCCGTGATGCCCAGGGCCTCGGCAGCCTCGGCCGCGCGCTTCTGGGACTTCCACAGGATGGTGGCGCAGCTCTCGGGGCTCACCACGGAGTAGACGGCGTCGCTCAGCATGAGCACGCGGTCGGCCGTGGCGAGTCCGAGTGCGCCGCCCGAGCCGCCCTCGCCCATGATCACGCTCACCTCGGGCACGCGCAGGCCGCACATCGCCATGATGTCGTCCGCGATAGCGGCGCCCTGGCCGCGCTCCTCGGCCTCCATGCCGGGGTAGGCGCCCGACGTGTCCACGAGCGTCACCACGGGACGGCCGAACTTCTCGGCCTGGCGCATGAGGCGCAGCGCCTTGCGGTAGCCCTCCGGCGCGGGCGAGCCAAAGTTGCGCGCCACGCGCTCCTTGGTGTTGCGGCCGCGGTCCGTGCAGACCACGGTCACGGGGCGCCCGCGCAGCAGCGCGATGCCGCCCACGATGGCCGGGTCGTCGCCAAACTCGTGGTCGCCGTGGAGCTCGATCAGCCCCTCGAAGGCCTGGTCTGCCACGGTGGGCACGCTCGCGCGGTTGGTGTCGCGCACGCGGCGCACCAGGTCGTACGGCGTGACGTCCGTGGAGTCGATCGGCTGCTGCATGCGGTGCGGCGCGGGCCAGCGCTCCTCCTTGGGGAAGGCCGCGGGCGCGCGGGGCGCCGCATGGGACGGGTCGGCAATCGCAGCGGCGTCGTGCAGGAAGAGCAGGTAGCCGATGGTGTCCTTCAGGTCCTTGCGCTCCACGACCATGTCCACGAAGCCGTGGTCGAGGAGGAACTCGGCCCGCTGGAAGCCGGCCGGGAGGCGCTTGTGGGTGGTCTGCTCCACCACGCGCGGGCCCGCGAACGCCACCAGGGCGTCGGGCTCGGCCAGGCAGATGTCGCCGTCCATGGCAAAGCTCGCCGTGACGCCGCCCGTCGTGGGGTCGGTCAGCACCACCAGGTACAGGAGCCCCGCATCACCGTGGCGGCGCACCGCGTTGGTCACCTTGGCCATCTGCATGAGGGAGGTCACGCCCTCCTGCATGCGGGCCCCGCCGGAGACGGTGAAGCCCACCACGGGCAGCCCCTTGCGGGTGGCCCGCTCGAAGCAGCGGCAGATCTTCTCGCCCACGGCGCTTCCCATGGAGCCCATCATGAACGAGGAGTCCATCACGAAGAGCGCGCAGCGCTCGCCCACGATGGTGGCCTCGCCCGTGACCACGGCCTCGCGCTCGTGCGACTTGACGCGCGCGACGTCGAGCTTGGAGCGGTAGCTGGGGAAGTTGAGCACGTCGTGCGGCAGGACGTCGCGGTCCCACTCCACGAAGCTGCCCTTGTCCGCCGTGATGGCGATGCGCTCGCGCGCGGAGAGCCTGAGGTGGTGCCCGCAGCGCGGGCACACGTCCAGGTTCTGCGAGAGCACGCTGGCCTCGACCACGTGGCGGCAGTGCGGGCAGCGCACGAGAATCATGCGCTCCGGCACGTCGACGGGAACCTCGGTCACGGGTCCCTCGAGCTCGTTCACGCTCTTGTCGATGCGTTCGCTACTCATACAGGTGCTCCATCAGGTTCGTGTGGTAGTTGCCGCTCAGGAACTCCTCGTTGGAGAGGATGTCGAGCTGCAGGTCGGCGTTGCACTCCACGCCGTCGACCACGAGCTCGCCCAGGGCCGAGCGCATCTTGCGGATGGCCTCCTCGCGCGTGGGGCTGTACACGATGAGCTTGCCCAGCAGCGAGTCGTAGTAGGGCGGCACGACGCCACCCACGTAGAGCGCGGAGTCAAAGCGCACCCACGGGCCGTTCGGCACGTGCAGCATGGTGATGCGTCCGCACGAGGGAAGGAAGTCGGCCGTCTCGGCGTTGATCCTGCACTCTATCGCATGTCCCCTCACGGGCACGGACTCCACGCCCTCCGGGAGCGGCATGCCCGCGGCCACGCGCAGCTGCCACTTGACGAGGTCCTTCCCCGTCACGAACTCCGTCACGGGGTGCTCCACCTGCAGGCGGGTGTTCATCTCCATGAACCAGAAGTGACCCTCGTCGTCCACGAGGAACTCGATGGTGCCCAGGCCCTCGTAGCCCACGGAGCGCGCCAGGTCGCGCGCGCACTTGTACATGTGCTCGCGCACCTCGTCCGTCACGGCCGGGCACGGGCTCGGGCTCTCCTCCAAGAGCTTCTGGTTCTTGCGCTGCACGGAGCACTCGCGCTCGCCCAGGCTCATCACGTGGCCAAAGCTGTCGCCTATGACCTGCACCTCCACGTGGTGCGCCGGCGAGACGAACTTCTCCATGTAGCACTTGCCGTCGCCAAAGGCGGCGCTCGCCTCGGCGCTGGCGGTCTCGAAGGCCTGGGCCGCGTCCTCGACGCGCTCTACCTTGCGGATGCCGCGACCGCCGCCGCCCGCGCGGGCCTTCACCAGCACGGGGCAGCCTATGCGCTCGGCCTCCTCCGTCGCCTGGTCCGGCGACTTCAGCAGGTCGCAGCCCGGGACGATGGGCACGCCCGCGGCCCTTGCCGTGCGGCGCGCCTCGTCCTTGTCGCCCATGCGCTGCATGACCTCGGGGCTGGGCCCTATGAAGACCAGGCCGTGCTCGCGGCACTTGCGGGCGAACTCGATGTTCTCGGACAGGAAGCCGTAGCCCGGGTGTATGGCGGACGCGCCCGAGGCCAGGGCCACCGTGAGGATCGCGTCCATGTTGAGGTAGGACTCGCTCGCGCGCGGGCCGCCTATGCAGTAGGCCTCGTCCGCCAGCGTCGCGTGCAGGGACTCGGCGTCGGCCGTGGAGTACACCGCCACGGTCTTGACGCCCATCTCCTTGCAGGCGCGGATGACGCGGACCGCCACCTCTCCCCTGTTCGCTATGAGGACCTTCTGGAACATGGGCTACTTCTTCCCCTCCGGCACCAGCGCAAACGACATGTCCGCCACGCAGCACACGGTGTCGCCCACGCGGGCCTCGCCGTGCGCGAAGTGGAACATGCCGTGCGAGCGCGTGATCTTGCAGTCGAGCTCGACGGTGTCGCCCGGCTTCACCGGGTGCTTGAAGCGCACCTTGTCGAGGCTCGTGTAGTACGGCGTCGCGCCCTTGGCGCCTCCGTCCTGCGCCAGCAGCACGCAGCAGTTCTGCGCGAGCATCTCGCACAGGATCACGCCGGGCACCACGGGGTTGCCGGGGAAGTGCCCCTGCACGAAGAACTCCTCGCCCGTCACGTGCGTGTGGCCCACCGCGCGGCCGTCGACCAGCTCGCAGTCGTCGATGAGCAGCATCGGCGGACGGTGCGGGAGGATGGTCTCTATCTCTTCTCTGTTCATGACTGCCCCCTAGTACAGCTTCATGAGCACGCAGCCGTACTCCACGAGCTCGCCGTCGCTCACGCAGACGTCCACGACCTCGCCGTCGGCCTCGGCGGTGACCTCGTTCATGGCCTTCATGGCCTCGATCACGCAGAGCGTGTCGCCCTTCTTCACCTTGGAGCCCACGTGCACGAAGGGCTCGGCGCCGGGCGCGGGCGCCGCGTAGAACACGCCCACCATGGGGGCCTTCACGGCCACGACCTTGGTCATGTCGAGCGGCTTCTCGCCGTCGCCGCCGTCGGTGTCGCCGGCAGGGGCCTCCTGCGTGGCCGCCTCCGCGGGCGCGGCAGGCGAGAGGGACGCGGGCGCCGTGGCTGCGGCGGGCACGGGGGCGGCGGCAACGGCCGGGGCCGCGGCCACGGGTGCCGCCACGGGCATCGCGGCCGGGAACGCCTCGGGGCGCTCCATCTCGATGGCGCAGTCGCCCTCCTCGATCCTCACGCGGGCGAGGCCGCGCGTCTGCATGACCTGTGCGAGCGCGTCGACGCGCGTCGTGCTGGTGTCCATCGCTACTCACCATCCTTCTCGTAGCGGCGCAGCGCGACCACGGCGTTGTGTCCGCCAAAGCCGAGCGACGTCGAGATTGCCCACTTGCCGTCGAACTTCGCGGCCTTGCCCGGCGTGTAGTCGAGGTCGCAGTCCGGGTCGGGCTCCGTGAGGCCGATGGTGGGCGGGATCACGGAGTCGCGCAGCGCGCAGGCGCAGGCCATGGCCTCGACCGCGCCCGTCGCGCCCAGCATGTGGCCGGTCATGGACTTGGTGGAGGATATCTGCGCGGCACGCGCGCCCTTCTCGCCCAGCGCCTGCTTGAGGCCCAGGGTCTCCGTCTTGTCGTTGAGCTTGGTCGAGGTGCCGTGCGCGTTCACGTACAGGCCCTCCTCCACGTCGACGCCGGCCTCGTCCACGGCCTGCCTGATGGCGCGGGTAATGCCGTCGGCCGAGGGATCGGGGCTCGTGATGTGGTAGGCGTCGGCCGTGTTGCCGTAGCCGCAGACCTCGGCCACGATGTTGGCGCCGCGCGCGAGGGCGTGGTCGAGCGCCTCGAGCACCAGGATGCAGGCGCCCTCGCCCATCACGAAGCCGTCGCGGTTGGCGTCGAACGGGCGGCACGCCGTGGCGGGGTCGGGGTTGGTCGTGAGCGCGCGGCAGTTGGTGAAGCCGGCCACGGAGACGGGCACGATGGCCGCCTCGGTGCCGCCGGCCAGGATCGCGTCGGCGTAGCCGTAGCGGATGGCGCGGAACGCCTCGCCGATGGCGTTGGTGCTGGTGGCGCAGGCCGTCACCACGGGAAGGGTCGGGCCCTTGGCGTTGTGGCGGATGGAGACCTGGCCCGTGGCCATGTTCGCGATGAGCATGGGCACCAGGTACGGGCTCACCTTGCGCGCACCGCCGTCCATCAGGCGCTTGACCTGCGCCTCGGTGGTGCCGATGCCGCCCACG
>NZ_JBJEHW010000165.1:0-2093 GCF_051876455.1 Parafannyhessea sp. | reverse complement strand
ACCTGGACGCCCTGCAGAAGCAGCTCATCGCCCAGCAGACCACCGTCGACTCCGTCATGCAGAAGACGGCCTCCTCTGACCGCACCGCCCTCGCCAACACGCTCTTCGAGCAGGCCAGCCAGGAGACCTACAACAAGTGCAAGAAGCTCCTCGACGAGATGCGCGCCTACCTCAACGGCGACCAGTCGACCGAGTTCGTCCCGAGCGACTACGACGCCTCCACGGGCGACCTCAAGACCTCGGCCTTCTACGCCACCGTCGCCTTCGCGCCCGTCATCTCTGGCCAGCCCCAGAGCGCATCGTACGAGCAGAACGCCTCCGCATCCGACCTCAAGGTGACCGCGTCCATCCCCGACGACGTCAAGGGCTCCGACTCCAAGCTTTCCTACAAGTGGAACGTGAGCTTCGTGGCCGCCGCCGACTCCGACGACTCGAGCAGCAGCCAGGCCAAGGCCGCCACTGCCACCGCCGGCGCGACCCTCAAGGCCGCACGTGCCACCACTGACACCAACGAGGGCTCGACCCACTCCGTCGACACCTCCAAGGTCGGCACCTACACCTACACCTGCACCGTGACCAACACCGTTAATGGCCAGAGCGTCACCTCCAACCCCGCGACCATCGTCGTGAAGGCCAAGGCGGCCGAGCCCACCAAGACCGACACCACGACTACCACGACCACCAACACCCCGACCAAGAAGTCCGCTCCCGCCGCGACCACCGGCAAGTCCGGCAAGGTCGTCTCCACGGGTGACCTCTTCAACATGGCCATCCCCGCAGCCATCGCCGTCGCCGGCGTCGCCATCGTGGTCATCGCCGTCGTTATGCGCAAGCGCAACCACGACCGCGCGTAGGGGAGAAGGACGTGACGTCCTAGCCTGAGCCCCCTGCCAAGCGAACGAACGACCCCGGAACCTCACGAGAGGCTTCGGGGTCGTTTCCTATCGCTCTTCTCGCCCGTATGCTTTGGGCGATGTATTGCATGGCGCGGCGTCGCATCGCGTTGCGGCGGGGCAGGCGGCGCCGGCAGGCAACCGCAAGCTGGCGCTAGTCCAGCGCGTCCAGGCAGGTCTCGATGGGGATGCCGCGCGACTTGTCGTCCTGGTACTGGTTGCGCACGATTAGCTTGCGCACGGCCTCCATGGCGCGCGACGTGGCCTCGTCCAGCGGCATGTCGCGCATCACGTGGCCGATCAGCACGGACGAGAATATGTCGCCCGTGCCCGGGAAGTACACCGGCACCATCTTGATGGGGAGCGAGAAGTACTTCTTGTTGCGGTGGTCGTAGCCAATCACCATGGGGCGGCCCTCCACGAGCGCGCTCGTGATCACCACGGACTTGGCGCCCAGGTCGCGTACGCCGTCGACCAGCCCCACGGCGTCGCTCTGCGACATGCCGCGCTCGAGGTCGATGGGCGTGTCCGTGAGCAGGCAGGCCTCCGTGTAGTTGGGCACGGTGCAGTCCGCGAGCGAGACGAGCCTCCTCATGAGCTTGACCGTGGTCTGCGGGATGCCCGCGTACAGGCGGCCGTGGTCGGCCATGATGGGGTCCACGAAGATGCGCGTGCCCTTGGCGGCGTGGCGCTCGCAGAAGTCCGCGATGATGCGCGACTCCTCCTCGCTCTGGATGAAGCCGGTCGATATCGCGTCAAAGCTAAAGCCAAGCTCGTCCCAGATCGGGAGCGTGTTGCGCACGTACTCCGTGCAGTCGTGGATGTAGAACTTTGGATAGTTGAGCGTGTCCGAGACAAGCGCCGTCGGCAGGTTGTGGATGCGGTACCCCATGTGGGTGAGCACGGGCAGCATGGCGGCGAGCGCCACCTTGCCGTAGCCGCACATGTCGTTGATGAGCAGGATCTGGTCTTCCAACGTGCCCCTCCTTAGGTCTTTGGTACAGGATAGGGCAAGATTGCGCACCAAGGGGGCGCGGCGCCGCGTGATGGGTGCGTGCGCATACAATGAACGTCGAGAAAAGCGAGCGCGGCCAGCCGCGGCCGCGGATGGGAGCAGCATGGGCACTACCGAGCAGCAGCAGGGACAGCAGGGCGCCGCAGGCGTCCCCGTGACCGAGGGCTACATGCCCTTTGGCGAGT
>NZ_JBJEHW010000164.1:0-2107 GCF_051876455.1 Parafannyhessea sp. | reverse complement strand
GTCGAACGATATCCTGAGCGACCCCAGGGCGTCCCTTCGAGCGATGCCCATGGCGGAGAGCACGTGGCTTGGGTCAAGCGAGCCCGAGGAGCACGCCGATCCCGCGGAGACCTCGAAGCCGCGCGCGTCCAGCTTTAGGATGAGCGTCTCGGAGTCGAGGCTCGGCACCATGACCGAGACCATGCCCGGGAGCCTTCCCTCGTCCACGTGCGTGCTGACCGTGGGGAGGATGCCCGTTCCCTCAGCGCAGAGCCGTGCGTAGAGCGCGTTGGCGCGGCCCTGGACGAGCTCCCTCAGACGCGGGAGGTCGTCGCAGCAGTGCCTCACGGCCGCCGCGAAGGCAAGCGCCGAGCGCACGTCCTGCGTGCCGGGACGCCTGCCCTGCTCCTGCCCGCCACCGAAGGCCTGCGGCCTGAAGGGCGTGCGTCCGCGGATGAGAAGGGCACCGATGCCGACCGGGCCGCCGATCTTGTGTGCGGCGATGCTCACGGCGTCCGCGTTGGCGCAGTCGAGTGGGATCCGCCCGAACGCCTGCACGGCGTCAGTGTGCATGAGGGCGCCGGCTGCGTGGGCCACGGCGCCGATCTTACCCACGGGCTGGATGACGCCCGTCTCGTTGTTGGCGCTCATGACCGAGACGAGTGCCACGTCGGGACCCATGAGCGACTCGACGGTCTCGGGCGTGACGACGCCCTGCCGGTTGGCCCGCGCGAGCTCGACCTCGAAGCCGCGGTTGCGCAGCGCCGGCACCACGTCGAGCTCGGAGTCGTGCTCGATAGCGGAGACTATGACGCGCGTCCTGTTGCGGTCGCGGTCGCGGGCGCCCTCGGCAAGGCCGTAGAGCGCGAGGTTGTTGGACTCGGTGCCGCCCGACGTGTACGTCACGTCCGCGGGCCTGAAGCCTCCGCCCACGGCCTTCGCGATGACGCGCCGGGTCGACTCGAGCTTGGCCGAGGCCATGCGCCCCAGCGTGTGGAGCGAGTTGGGATTGGCGCCGGCTATCTCGGACGCCTCGTAGTCGCGTTCGGCGGCGAGTGCCTCCTCGCACATGGGCGCGGAGGCGGCATAGTCCAGATACACGAACCTTTCGGTCATATTGTCCCGCATCCCCCTATGCCCTCTTCGTGGTGCCGAGCGTCGCGTTGGCACGCAGCGCCCCGATGGCGGCGGAGCGGTCCTTCGCGTTGAACACCTTGCTGCCCGCGACGAAGACGTTCGCGCCGGCAGCCGCCACCTCGGCGATGTTATCGGGCCCGATGCCGCCGTCGACCTCGACGTCGGGGGCGACGCCATGCTCGTGGCACAGCCTGCGGAGCGCCCTGAGCTTCGAGAGCGAGGACGGGATGAAGCTCTGCCCGCCAAAGCCCGGATTGACCGTCATCACGAGGACCATGTCGAGGTCCTCGATGATGCTGTCCAGAAGTGCGACGGGCGTCGCCGGGTTGAGCGCCATGCACGCCTTGGCGCCCGCCTCGTGGATCTGCGAGACGATGCGGTTGGCGTGCGTCTGCGCCTCGTAGTGGAACGTCACGATGTCTGCGCCGGAGTCCAGGTACCAGGGGACCTGCTCCTCGGGGTTGCTCACCATGAGGTGGACGTCGAGGGGAAGGTCGGTCGCCCTTCTCGCCTGGCGAAGGATCTCCGTGCCAAAGCTCAGGTTGGGAACGAAGTGCCCGTCCATCACGTCGTAGTGGACGAGGTCCGCGTCCTTGATGCTCTCGAGCTCGTCGCCGAGCCTCGTGAAGTCGGCCGAGAGGACCGACGGTGCTATGAGGATCTTCTTGTCTGGCATGATGCCCTTCCCTCGTTACTCGACGCCGTCGAGTCCGTAGAACTCGACGTGGGGGTCCCTGTCGAGCAGGAGCCCGATGACGTCGTCCAGTTTCCTACCCTCGTACAGGATCGCGTGCACCGCGTCCGTGAGCGGGGCCTCGATGTCGCGGTCGTGCGCGAGCTCCCACGTGCTGAGCGCCGCGCGGGCACCCTCGACCACCATGCCGGTGGACGACTCGTACTCCTCGAGCGTCGTGCCCCTGGCATACGCCTCGCCAAAGGTGCGGTTTCGCGAGTGGCGAGAGGTGCACGTTGCCACAAGGTCGCCCATGCC
>NZ_JBJEHW010000163.1:0-2112 GCF_051876455.1 Parafannyhessea sp. | reverse complement strand
ACGAGTTGTTGTGCTCACGTGTGCCAACCTCCCTTGCTACGTGTCGGACGAGGACGAGATGGGTGCGCAGCTCTTTGCCACGGTGTCAGGCTCGCCGAATATGGCGCCCATGACGTCGCGCACGACGTACATGGCGCTGTTGGAGCCCCAGGTGGCGTCCTCGATGGCGGAGGCCACCACGTACTTCGGGTTGTCCGCCGGGGCGTAGGCTATGAACCAGCCGGTGGGCTGCTTGTTTGCCACCTCGGCCGTGCCGGACTTGCCGGCGATGGTCTCGCTCATGGTATCCCAGTGCTTGGTCTGCCACTCCGCCTCCTTGTAGATGACGCCCTGCAGACCCTGGTGCACCAGCTCCATGTACGAGCTGTCCTCGGTGACGGTGAACTCCTGGCTGGGCACGTAGTCCACGACGGAGCCCGTGCCGGCTGCCGACTTGATGCACTTCAGCACGTGGGGGCGCCAGACGGTGCCGCCGTTGGCGATGCCCATGTAGGCGCAGGCCATCTGCAGGGGCGTCACCAGAAGGTCGCCCTGGCCGATGCACAGGTTCGTCCAGTCACCGCCCTTCCAGGTCCTGTCGTCGTCCGAGTAGTTGGAGTAGTACTCCCACTTCCATTCGGGCGTGGGCACGCGGCCCTCGCCCTCGCTGGGCAAGTCAATTCCCTTCTTTGAGCCGAGGCCCCACTCGCGGTACTTCGCCTGCAGGTTCTCGGGCTCGCTCGACAGGTAGAAGCCCTTTCCTATCTCGTAGAACACGACGTCGCAGGAGTAGGTGATGCCGTTCTGCAGGTCGATGTTGCCATGTCCCGAGTGCTTCCAGCACCACTGCCCGGCACCCGCGCCCAGGCCCGTCCACCAGCCCGTGCAGTCGAATATGGTATCCGCCGTGCAGATGCCGTTGTCCAGGCCAGCGAACGCCACGATGGGCTTGATCGTGGAGGCAGAGGGGTACTGGCCCGAAATGACGCGGTTCAGCAGCGGGTAGCCGTTCTCCTCGCTGGAGAGCGCCGTCCAGTCGTCGTTCGAGATGCCGCCCACGAATATGTTCGGCGAGAACGTGGGGGCACTGGCCATGGCCAGCACCTCCCCGTTCGTGACGTCCAGGCACACGACCGAGCCCGCGTTGCACGTGGGGGTGGCGTTCTTCTGAATCAGCTTTATGACGTTGGCCAGCGACTCCTCCGCTGCCTTCTGCAGCGTGGCATCTATCGTCAGCACGACATCAGAGCCGCTGGTGGGGGCCACGTACGTGGAGTAGTCCAGCACGTTGCCGTTGGCGTCCACGTACACGTCCTGCTCGCCGCGCACTCCCTGCAGCACGTTCTCGTACTGGTACTCGACGCCCGACTGGCCCACGATGTCGCCGGACTCGTACTCGATGGCGCCCTCGTCGTCGGAGTCGCTGCTGGACTGCAGCTGGTCGTTCGTGACGGTGCCGGTGTAGCCCACCACGTGCGCCGCCAGGTTGCCCATGGGGTAGTAGCGCGAGGTGCGCTGCTCCACGTTGACGCCGTCGAACATGTTCGGGTGCTCGCCGATGAAGGCCACGACGCGCCTGGAGACGTCGGAGGCCACCTTGCGTGCCGACTGGGCACCCTCCGTCGTGTCCTCGATGTTCCTCTTGACCGCGACCACGGGCATGCCGATGAGGTTCCCCAGAAGCTGGAGCTCTATGTCGTTGCTGGCCACGTCGGAGCTGGCGACCACGGTCTCAGAGGGGCGGTTCGACACGATCTCGACGCCGTTGCGGTCCAGGATGCGGCCGCGAGGTGCCGCGACCGATATGGTGCGCGTGCGGTTGGACTCCGCCTGGCTGGTGTAGTCGTCGGAGTGCAGCACCTGCATGTCCCACAGTCGGGCCAGCAGCGCCACGATGACGCCGCCGCCAAAGATCCCGAGGCCCTTCAGCCTGCCGTGCGAGCGCTCCTCGCCCGAGGGATCGTCGCCGCCGGCAGCGCGAGGTGCCGAGCCGCCGATGTCCATCTTGAACCGAGCGTCACCCTTGCTGTAAAAGATGAACGCCACGACCAGCACCGCAATGGCCAAAACGGCCACGATGGCCAGAATCACCGAAAAGACGCCCATGCGCTACAGGCCCTTCGTGGAGTAGTG